>JBGTHX010000185.1:0-9051 GCA_041746055.1 Lewinella sp.
CTTTCATTTTTCGCAAGGTTTTGGCCCTAATTGGCCGGTTTCTGGCGAAAAGTTAATACGCTATGGGAAATATATAAAGATATTAACCTGCTGGTTTTCAACAATTAGAAACGTAAATGAATGCTTTTTCAGGGACGACTAACTAACTTGGTTCCGTGGTCTGAAAAACCGAGGTATTATAGCGTGTAGCTCATAGCTTGTAGGGTAGGGTCGGAGGTACTGATGCGCGGTTAGGAGGCCTGCGCTTTAACCTATATTGGGCTTCCGGTGAATTTTTCGGGGTAGCGCTGCATGAAGCTCAGTAGCTTGCCAATTTCATCGCATGCTTCCTGGTATTTGCGAAAGTGCTCTTCTTGGATATAGCCGTGGTCCAGTGCAAATAGCATCCAGGCCTGAGTTTCATAGTTTTCTGCACTGGCATCGGTAAGTTTTGCTATGAAATGCTTTGGATACCGCCGCTTGGCGTAGCTCTCCGCAAGATTGGCACAAACCGATCTGGAAGACCGCAGTATCTGATCAGTCAAGGCATAGCGCTCTTCCTTCGGAAATTGACGCGACATTCGGAATATGGAACAGGCCAATACCCTGCTTTTTTCAAATGCTAACCACCGGGTGAAATGGGGTGAACTCATGAGTACATGTTTTAAAGCAAGTATCAAATAAATACCATTACCCACCTACTTTTAAACGTATACTATCGAATATACACGTTTAAATACGGCTAGCTCTCTTTACCTTTTTAATAATTTGCCTCTACATATTACTAGGTATAATAAACGAACACAGCAATTCAATACGAGCCTACTACAAGCTACAAGCTACAAGCTACAAGCTACAAGCTACAAGCTACCCAACTATACCCGTCTCGAACTGGTTTGAGCGAGCAGCGGTTTGAGGACAGATGGATTTCCAGTTGAGCCCGGCTGATTATTTGGAACTGCGCAAGCTGCAGAAGAAGGTGAACCTGCACCCCCGCCGGTTTCGCAAGGTGACGGTTTTAATCATGCTTTACCAAGGACACACCGTTTTGGCAATCGAAGCCGCTCTCGGCATTGATGACAATACGATCCGACGCTACGTTAAAGGGTACCGCGAACGGGGCCTTAAGCGGTACCTGGAGGATGGCTACCTGCCCTACTGCGGCAAGCTGACCGAGGAACAGGAAGCGCAACTGGTGGCCCATCTGGATGAGTTTCTCTACTCCGAGGCGGGCGCCATCTGTGTCTACGTCAGAGAAACCTTTGGGGTAGAGTACACGGTGAGCGGCATGACCGACTTGCTCCACCGCCTGGGCTACGTCTACAAAAAGAGCCGGGCGGTACCGGCCCGGGCCGAGGAGGCCGCCCAAGTGGCCTTTTTGGAGGAACAACTGCTTCCCCGGTTAGCGGAAGTCGAGCGGGGCGAGGCGGTGATTTACTTTGCCGACGGATGCCATCCAACCCACAATACCAAGACCAGCCGCGGCTGGATCCGCAAGGGTCAGGACTTCGAGGTTGACTGTAATAGTGGCCGCAAGCGCGTCAACATCAACGCGGCGATCCACGCCACCAAGCCGGAACACCTGGTGTACGAGCTCGCGGAGACCATCAATGCGCAATCGACCCGGCGCCTGTGTCGTAAACTCTTACAAAAGCACCCCCGCAAGAAAATCTACCTGATTTGCGACAACGCCGGCTACAACCGCAACGCACTGTTGCGGGAGTGGACGGCGCGCCAACGCATCGAGCTGGTGCACTTACCTACTTACTCGCCCAATTTGAACCTGATCGAGCGATTGTGGCACTTCATGCGTCTCAAGATTATTAATTCCACTTATTACCCCCGCCATCCTGACTTTCGAATGGCCATCGATGCATTTCTGCAATCGACGAGGGGCTATAAGGAAGAATTGCGCAGCCTGCTGACCCTGAATTTCCGCACCGTAGGTGGGACGTCATATCATTTCGCCCAAACCACTTCCTGAGCAGTATACCCCCTCCTCCCAAAAGGTATCCCCAGCATCCGCCGAATGCTCCAAGCGTCCCCCTCCGACATATGCGTATCGACGCCGTAGCGAATATCGCGGTTGTCCATCACCTGATAGGTACCGAAGAGGCGATCCCAGATACTGAATATGTTGCCGTAGTTGCTGTCGGTATAGGGCAGGACATAGTGATGATGCACCCGGTGCATATCCGGCGTGACGAATATGGTACGCAGCGCACGGTCTAGGGCGGGCGGAACGGTGATGTTGGCGTGATTGAACTGGCTGAGGACCACGCTCATGCTCTGGTACAGGAACACCAACCAGATCGGGGCGCCGAGCAGCACCACGGCCGCAGTGGTGAATGCGAAGCGGATGACGCTCTCCCCCGGGTGGTGGCGGTTGGCGGTGGTGGTGTCTACGTGCTGGTCGGTATGGTGCACCAGGTGAAAGCGCCAGAAAAGGGGGACGCGGTGCTCCGTCCAGTGGGCGAGGTAGGCGCCTAGCAGGTCGAGCAGTAGGAGCCCCCCGATGGCCGTGGCCCAGAGGGGCGGATCGAGCCACTGCAGTACGCCGAAGTCGTGGGCCACCGCCCAGTCGCTGCCCCGTACGAGCACGAAGGCCAGGAGGAAATTGACCACGATGGTGGTGAGGGTAAAGAAGAAATTGATGCCCGCGTGGCGCCACTTCCCGTACTCGGCGGTAAAGAGCGGCACGGCGCTTTCCAGCACCCAGAAGAGGGTGAGACCACCGACCAGAATCAGGGTGCGGTGGGTGCTGGGGATGGTTTCGAAGTACTGCACGATCGCTTCCATCCGCGTAAGTTAAGGCAAGCTCCGGGGCGGCGGCGGTAATTTGGCAGACAAGAACCCCTCCCCGCGATACGTCCTTTCCTCAACGAACGCGCCATTCTGGTGGCCCTCATCGTCAATGCCGCGGTGATCTTTCTGCTGTATTTCCCTAGTCTGGCGGAAAACCGGCTGCTGCTGGCCTGGACTACGCCTTCATCCTCTACTTTCTCAACCCGATGCTGGGCCTGATTACCTGTCCCTTTTACGCTGAGACAGCCCTGCAGTACCGAGGCATCTTCGGCATCGGACTGGCCAATGCCATTTTCGTGGACGAGATGCCCATGGATAACGACCGCGACCTGAATCGCAAAGTATGGATGCGCTCACCGAGGAGATACGTGCCCTGCGCCGCAGCCTCGAAGCCTAGCCGCCGACCAGCAATCGCTGCGTCGTGAGGGTGCGGCCGCGCTCGTTGGTGACGCTGTAGAGATAAGTGCCGCGCGGGAGCTTGCTGACATCTAGGTCGAGGCGGGCTTCTCCCCCGGTAGCGGAGAACTGTTGAGCCGCTACCTGCCGGCCCAGCACGTTGGTCACCCGCAGGGTGTAAGTGCCGGGATCGAGGCCGTCCAGCTCGAAGTTGGCCAGGTGACTGGCGGGGTTGGGATAGAGACGCACGAGCGTCTGCTGGAGATAGGGTCCGCCGATGGAGTTGGTTGCATCCCCTTTGATGAACGCCACGTCCGTCAGGTCACCCATTTCGTCTACGGCAACGGTGGCCACGGACTCTTTCACTTCGTCGGACCAGTAGAAATAGGTAGTGCGCGCCGGTTGCCGGCCGAGGAAATCCGCGAATTGCGGGGCCAGGGGGCTCACGAGGCCGGTTACGTTGGTATACCCCAAGACCCCTACCCGCACTTCGATCTGGTTGTCCATGATCTCCGTCCGGGCCTCCCGGAGCACCGTATAAGTACGGCCGTTGATCCGCAGGGTACCGTAAGCGTCGACTACGTCCTCGCGCTCGGTAGTGGAGGTGACGCGGATCGAATCTACCCCGGACAGGATAGTGCCGAACTGCTCCTGCGCCGCGGCGGGAAGGCTGTCGCGCGCAATGACCACCTGTACGCTCGAAGAATTATCGAACCGGTCTCCGTACCGCAGCGGGGCCCGGCGATCGGGGAGGGGAGGATTGACCGGGGCCGTCAGGTCACGTCCCTGGAACAGTTGCAGTTCGCCCACTATGCCCACCAGGGATAAGGTGCCGTCGCTCAGGGAATAGTATGCCGCCGTGGAATCTCCGGATTCCAACACCAGATCCGCATTGGGAAATGGAGCGGTCGCCGGTACCGCGGAGTAGACGAGTTCGAAATCCTCGTCTGACGGGATGAATCCGAAATCCCATTCCCGGTCGACGCCGGGGCCGAGCTGATCGATGGTGGGCAATTCACCCGCCCGGCTGTAGCGTAGGGTATCTCCCGCCACGGGCAGGTAGGCCTCGGTGAGTACGGTCTGTGCCCCCAGTGTGGAGACCAGTGTGAAAAAGGCAAGAATAAGGTAAAGTTTCACCATCAGGATTCGGGTCGTCGTACAGGTAAGTTAACCCCTTCCGGGATCAAATGGCCCGTTCCCGCGTGATTTAATGCGCCTTTAACCCCGGATGGGGCCCAACCACCGATCCGCGGTGACGGGGTCCCATTTTTTCCGCCCGGCGTAATCGCGTTCCTGGTCGGGCTGGATGCCCCGCACGGTGAAGTAGGTGGCTTCGGGGTGACTGTAGTACCACCCACTTACGCTGGAGGTGGGGTACATCGCGAAGCTCTCGGTCAGGGTGATGCCGGTAGCGGCCTCCGCGTCCAGGATCTCCCAGAGCTTGGCTTTCTCGGTGTGTTCGGGGCAGGCGGGATAGCCCGGGGCCGGACGGATCCCGCGGTACTGTTCGGAGATCAGCGCGTCGTTGTCCAGTTCTTCGTCGCGGTCGTAGCCCCAGTATTCACGGCGGACGCGCAGGTGCAGGGCCTCGGCAAAGGCTTCCGCGAGACGGTCGGCCAGGGCCTTCACCATGATGGCGCTGTAATCATCGTGGGCTTCCTCGAAGCGTTTCACGTGCGCTTCGATGCCGATGCCGGCCGTCACGGCGAAGGCCCCCAGGTAGTCCTGCTTCCCACTTTCGGCGGGCGCTACGAAGTCCGTCAGGGCCAGGTTTGGCAGGTGAGATGCCTTCTTACTTTGCTGTCGCAGTTGGTAGAGCTCTTGCACGCGGCCACCCGCCTCCACGCGCACGGTATCCGTTGACACGTCCGCCTGAGCCGGGAAGAAGCCGAATACGGCGCTGGCCCGGAGCCACTTTTCGGAGACCAGACGGTCCAGCATCTCGCGAGCCTCCCGGTAGAGCTGGGTAGCCTGCTCGCCCACCACTTCGTCGGTGAGGATGTCGGGGTACTTACCCGCCAGGCCCCAGCTGCTGAAGAAGGGCGTCCAGTCGATGAAGTCGACCAGTTCCTCCAGGGGGAAGTCCTCCAGCACCTTCGTGCCCGTGAAGGTCGGGACGGGGGGCGTGTAGTTCTCCCAGTCGAGCTGCAGGCCGTTGCGGCGCGCCTCGGCGATGGACAGCACTTTCTTGTTCGACTGCTTATTGGCCCGGTGTACGCGGACGCGCTCGTAGTCCGCGGTGATGCTCTGGCGGTACTTCTCCCGCTCCGATTCTTCGGAATTCAGTAGTTCACTCACGACGGTAACCGCCCGGCTGGCGTCGAGTACGTGGACCGTGGGGCCGCTGTAGGCCGGCTCGATACGCAGGGCGGTGTGGGTCTTGCTCGTAGTGGCTCCGCCGATGAGTAGGGGCGTCTTCAGGCCGCGGCGTTCCATCTCGGCGGCTACGTTCACCATTTCGTCGAGGGAGGGCGTGATGAGCCCGGAAAGTCCGATCGCATCCACCCCGAGACGTTCGGCCTCGTCCAAAATCTTGTTGGCCGGCACCATCACCCCGAGGTCGTGGATGCGGTAGTTGTTGCAGGCCAGTACCACCCCCACGATATTCTTACCGATATCGTGGACATCACCCTTTACGGTGGCTAGCAGGACGCTGCCTTTGAAATGGGAGTGGGGTTCATCCGTCTCCCTCTCCCCCGGCCCCTCTCCGGGGGAGAGGGGTGACCCTACCCTTGTATTTACTACTTCGTAGTAGTATTCGTGAGGAAATCCCACTGGCCGGGCGGGAGCTTCACGGATAGCTTCATTTATTCTGCCCACCACCTCATCCAGCTTGCTCATTATTTCCTGGTTGGAGAAGCGTAACACCTGATAGCCTACAGCCTGAAAGTTCTCATCTCGCTGCTCATCCTGCAGGATCATGTCAGGAGTGTTATGGTAGCCTCCATCCACTTCCACCACTACGCGCTTTTGCAGACATACGAAATCGGGAATGCTGTACCCCATCGGCTTTTGCCGGTAGAACTTGGCACCTGCGATCCCGCCCGCACGAAGGCGCTGCCAGAGCAGTCGCTCCGCATCTGTGGGGTTACGCCGCATCTCCTTCGCATGATTCAGGATGGTGGAGGCATGCCCGGGCTCGACTTTCCAGTAGTCCTCGGTCAGCCGGCCATCTTTGGGGTCACGTTCCGCTCTCCCCTGGAGAGGGGTTAGGGGAGAGGTAAGCCGGGCCTCGCGCTCCTCCTCAATAAAGGGCTGCAGATAGGCCACCGACTGCTTCATCACCCGGGCGCTCTTCACGACCTGGGGCAGGAACATTTTGCCGGCCCCGAAGAGGTCACCCACTACGTTCATGCCGTCCATAAGCGGGCCCTCGATGACGTGCAGCGGGCGCGGATACTTGAGGCGGGCCTCCTCGGTATCGTCGATGATGTACTCCGTGATGCCGCGTACCAGACTGTGGCGCAGGCGCTCCTCCACGGTGCTTTCCCGCCAGCCCAGGTCACGCTGTACGGTACGGCCGCCGACGTCCTTGAGGCTCTCGGCGAATTCCATGAGGCGGTCCGTGGCGTCGTCGCGGCGGTTGAGGATCACGTCCTCGACGCGCTCCAGTAATTTCTTGTCGATGTCCTCGTAGACCTCGATGAGGCCGGCGTTCACAATGCCCATATCCATCCCCGCACGGATGGCATGGTACAGGAAGGCGGAGTGCATGGCCTCGCGCACCACGTCATTGCCGCGGAAGGAGAAGCTGACGTTCGAAACGCCGCCGCTCACCTTGGCGCCGGGGCACAGTTCCTTGATGCGCCGCGTGGCCTCGATGAAGTCGACGCCGTAGTTGTTGTGCTCCTCGATGCCCGTGGCTATGGCGAAGATATTGGGGTCGAAGATGATGTCCTGCGGATCGAAATCGGCCCGCTCCGTCAGCAGCTTATAGGCCCGGACGCAGATATTCACCTTGCGGTCGATGGTGTCGGCCTGTCCCTTTTCGTCGAAGGCCATGACCACCGCGGCGGCCCCGTAGCGCTTCACGAGGCGGGCCTGCCGCAGGAATTCGGTTTCGCCCTCCTTCATGCTGATGGAGTTGACGATGCATTTGCCCTGCACGCAGCGGAGTCCGGCCTCGATGACGGTCCACTTCGAGGAGTCGATCATCACCGGCAGTTTGGCGATGTCGGGCTCGGCCATGACGAGGTTCAGGAAGGTCTTCATGGCCTCCTCGCTGTCGAGCAGGCCCTCGTCCATATTCACGTCGATGATCTGGGCCCCGCCTTCCACCTGGTCACGGGCCACGTCGAGGGCCGCGGGGTAATCCCCCTGCTTGATCAGCCGCGCGAATTTGCGGGAGCCGGTGACATTGGTGCGCTCGCCTACGTTTACGAAGTTCGTTTCCGCGCGGATCTCAAGGGGTTCCAGTCCGCTCAGCCGCGTGTTCGGGGTCGCGCGGGGTATGGGGCGGGGGCGCAGGTGCCGGATGGCCTCCGCCATGGCCGCAATGTGCTTCGGCGTGGTACCGCAGCAACCGCCGATCATATTCACGAGACCGCTGTCGGCGAAGTCGCGGATGTAGCCCTGCATCTCGTCGGCTCCCTGGTCGTACTCACCCATTTCGTTGGGCAGGCCGGCGTTGGGATAGGCGTGCACGTAGCACTCGGCGATCTTCGACAGGCTCGCGAGGTGGGTCCGCATCTCCCGGGCCCCGAGGGCGCAGTTGAGCCCGATGCAGAGGGGGCGCGCGTGGGCCACGGAGATGTAGAAGGCTTCCACGGTTTGTCCGGAAAGCGTCCGTCCGCTCGCGTCGGTAATGGTGCCGGAGATGATCACGGGCAGTTCGATACCGCGCTCGTCGCGGACCTCCTGCAGGGCGAAGAGCGCAGCCTTGGCGTTGAGGGTATCGAAGATGGTCTCGATCAGGATGCAGTCCACCCCGCCGTCCACCAGTCCTTCGATCTGTACGCGGTACGCTGCGGCCAGCTGGGAGAAGGTGATGGCGCGGTAGCCGGGGTCGTTCACGTCAGGACTGATGCTCAGCGTTCGGTTCGTGGGGCCTACCGCACCGGCTACATAGCGGGGACGGTCGTCGGTCGAATACGCGTCCGCCGCGCGGCGCGCCACCTCCGCCGCGGCCTTATTCAGCTCGTAGACGATATGCTGGGTACCGTAATCCTCCTGTGCGATAGACGTCCCGCTGAAGGTGTTGGTCTCGATGAGGTCGGCGCCGGCTTCCAGGTACTGGCGGTGGATTTCCTCGATGACATCGGGACGGGTCAGGACCAGCAGGTCGTGGTTCCCCTTCAAATCACTGGGGTGGTCTTCGAAGTGCCCGTGGCGGTAGTCCGCCTCCGTGAGGCCATACCCCTGAATGAGGCTGCCCATGGCACCGTCTAGCACCAAAATGCGTTCGGCAAAGCATTGCGACAGGGTAGGGCGTGTCATCTGGTGTAATTGGGGGCCGGGGTGGCCAGGTTCTGTAGGTAGCAAGGAGCAAAGATATACATTGCCGGGGGTGGCTTGGTTCGGGGGGCGGGGGGTTAAGGGACGGGGTAAAGGTGATAGGGGGTTAAGGGGTTTAAGGGGTAAAGGTGATAGGGGGTTAAGGGTTAAAGGGGACAAGGGACGGGGGACTGAGGGACGGGGTAAAGGTGATAGGGGGTTAAGGGTTAAAGAGGATAAGGGACGGGGTAAAGGTGATAGGGGGTTAAGGGGTTTAAGGGGATAAGGGACGGGGGACTAAGGGACACTAAACCGGGTAGGTTAATTGCTACTTGGTAACCTGACACCTGACACCTGACACCTGACACCTGACACCTGACACCTGACACCCGACACCCGACACCCGACACCCGACACCCGACACCCGACACCCGACAC
>JBGTHX010000186.1:0-3883 GCA_041746055.1 Lewinella sp.
ACAACAGCGAGAACGCAGCCCTGGAATACATCACTGGTGGTGAGTTTGCGAATAACACCTTCTACACCGACTTCCTGACCCGTACCGACTACGCCATCAGCGAGCCACTCGTCTCCTTCCTCAACGAGCGGAACGACCCCCGGCTGTCCGTGTACGCCCAACCCACGGAAACCAGCGTGGCCGCCGGAGATCTGGAATATATCGGTATGCCGTACGGTATCACCGAGGGTGACGCCGGTGCCATCCCCGTCTCCGAGATCTCCTTTCCCGGTCTGGCATTCGTGGGCGCTGCCGCCCCCGCCGTGCTGCTGACCTACAGCGAAGTACTGTTCAACCGGTCCGAAGCCGCCGCCCGCGGTTGGATCGAGGGAGACGCTGAGGAGTTGTACAATGCCGCCATCACGGCCAGCATGATGCAGTACGGAATCGAGGACGAGGAAGCCATAGCTGACTACCTGGACCAGGACAACGTGGCTTTTGATTCCGATAATTACGAGGAGTCCATCGGTAACCAGAAATGGGCCGCCCTCTACTTCCAGGGGATGGAGGCCTGGTCGGAATGGCGCCGCCTGGGATACCCCGAGCTCGCACCCGCGCCCGCCGCTATCGTGATCAAGACGATCCCTACGCGTCGCGGTTACCCCGACAACGAGTTCAGCCTCAACAACGCCAACTACCTGGATGCCCTTCAGCGTCAGTTCGGTAGCGATGAGGACCCCCTGGACGGCCGGGTCTGGTGGGACGTGGATTAGTCTGCCTCCGCTAATTGTTCCGGAGAAGGAGTCGTGGCATGAGCCGCGGCTCCTTCTCTCGTTTGGAAGCAGATGGTCGGTACAGGGACGGAAATTCAACCGATACGGAGTAGAGGCGTTAATCACTAAAAGGACAAACATGAGCCAAGCTACTGCCACCAAGCGCCCCGTACTACTATACACCGAACAGACCCCCAACCCCGAGACGCTGAAATTTGTCACCAACCGGATGCTGTATAACGGTACGGCTGAGTTCCGGGAGGAGGAGTTTGCCCGCGAATGGTCGCCGCTGGCCACCGAACTTTACGACTTCGCCTATGTGAAGAAGGTCTACATCGCCAATAATTACGTGACGATCACCAAGGAATTCAACTACAGCTGGGACGATATCATGCTCAAGCTGAAGGAATTCGTGAAGGGCTATCTGGAAGCGGGTAAGCCGATCATCAATGACGGTTTTGCAGAGGCCGTAGCCGAGATCGAAGCCGAGCGTGGCGTCAGCTACGAGTACACGGAAGATGAAGCCGAGACCGTCACCCAGATAAAGGAACTCATTGACACCTACGTGAAGCCCGCCGTGGAAATGGACGGTGGTAACATCGAGTTCAAATCCTACCAGGAGGGAGTCGTTACCGTCATCATGCAGGGTGCCTGCTCCGGCTGCCCGAGTTCCACTGTCACCCTGAAATCCGGTATCGAGCAGATGTTGAAGCGCATGATGCCGCAGGTGAAAGAGGTAGTGCAGGAGATGGGATAGAGTGGGTTGCCTCGAGTGGAAATTGGTATATCCGTAAAGTGGCCATGGTAAATCCCTCCGACCTCGCCTTCGACCGCGACCACCTCTGGCATCCCTACACCAGCCTGACGGATCCACTCCCGGCCTACCCGGTGGCTTCGGCTGCGGGGGTGCGCCTGACACTTTCTGACGGACGCGAACTCATCGACGGTATGTCGAGCTGGTGGTGCGCCATCCATGGCTACAACGTGCCGGAACTGAACGAAGCAGCCACGGATCAGATCAAAATGATGTCTCACGTCATGTTTGGCGGACTTACGCACGCGCCCGCGATCCAACTGGCGCGTCGGTTGGTTGCAATTACGCCCGATGGACTGGACCGTGTATTCCTCGCCGACAGCGGCTCGGTGAGCGTGGAAGTCGCCATGAAAATGGCCGTTCAGTACCAGCACGCCCGTGGCTACTCCGGGCGTACCACCTTTCTGACCCTGCGCGGTGGGTACCACGGGGACACTACCGGACCGATGTCCGTCTGTGATCCGGTCACGGGGATGCACCAGTTGTTCCACGGATTTCTTCCGAAACACCACTTTTACGAGCGGCCGCCGGGTGGCGTTGATCAAGCGATCGATGCGGACTACGAGCGCGGTCTCCACGAATTTTTTGCTGACCACGCGGCGGAAGCGGCCGCCTTTATCATCGAGCCGGTGGTACAGGGGGCGGGCGGGATGCACTTCTACAATCCGGCTTACCTGGACATCTTCCGGCGGCTGTGCGACCACCACGGTCTGCTGCTGATTTATGATGAAATCGCCACGGGCTTTGGACGCACGGGCCGAATGTTCGTCGGATCGCGGCATACCGCCCGGCCGGACATCATGACGGTGGGTAAGGCACTTACCGGCGGATACCTGACGCTGGCCGCCACCCTATGTACCTCCGCGGTGGCAGAAACCATCGGCCGGGGGGAAGCGGGCGTGATGATGCACGGCCCTACCTTCATGGGCAATCCCCTGGCCTGTGCCGTGGCCATTGCCAGTATTGACTTGCTGCTGGGCTCAGACTGGGAAGCGCGGGTTTCCCGGATTTCCGGCGGACTGACCCGGCACCTGCGCGCCGCCGCAGAGAAGGAGAGCGTGCAGGAGGTGAGAGTGCTCGGCGCGATTGGGGTGGTCGAACTTTACGAGCCGGTGGACGTGGCCCGAATTCAGGCCCGCTTCGTGGAAGCGGGGGTATGGATCCGGCCGTTCGGAAGGCTCGTGTACCTGATGCCGCCGTACGTAATAAACGAGGCGGACTTAGAACTGCTCTGCCGCGCGGTCGTTAAATATGTTTAGTTTCGCCCCTCCCAAGAAATATTGACCCCGATGGCCACCGTAAAATTCACCTTTGAAGACAAAAACATCTCCCCCAAAACGGTGGAGAACGTGGATACCGACATGAGTATCCTGGAGGTCACCGAGGAAAACGGAATCCACCTCAATCACAATTGCGGAGAAGTGTGCGCCTGCTCCACCTGCCACGTGTACGTACTGAGTGGCGAGGACGCCCTGGAGGAGATCAGCGATAAAGAGGAGGACTTCATCGACCGTGCCATCAACCCCCGCATCGAAAGCCGGCTGGGCTGTCAGGCCGTGATCCTCGATGACGACGCGGTGATCGAAGTGGAAATTCCCGACCAGAGCCGGATCATCGGCCACGAACATTAAGGATTTACCAATTACAATTTACGGATGTACCATTTACCATTGGCCCCCATCACCGGCCGATACCACGGTTCAGCGCTTCCACGAATTGTATCTTGTAAATGGTACATTGTAAACTGTACATTTCTATGAGTTTTAAAGACTTCGACGATTTTCCCTTCGGCTGGGCCGACCACGAGGATATCGCCATTGCCCTGTACGACCGCTTCGGCGATGATTACGGGCAGGATAAGATCTACCGCATCCGCTTCACCGACCTGCTTGAGTGGATCCTGGAGATCCCCCAATTCACCGGCACGCGCGAGCAGTCCACCGAAGAGCACCTGGAGCAAATCCAGGCGAAGTGGGTGTATGAGTGGCGGGAGAATCAGTAGGTGGGAGGAGGTAGCGTGTAGCGAGTAGCTTGTAGCGCACACGAACCATACGCACTACAAGCTACCCGCTACACCCTACCCATGAACGAACTAGAACGCTTCCAAGAGATTACCACCTTCATCTTCGACGTGGACGGGGTGCTTACCAATTCCCAATTGCTGGTGCTGGAGGATGGGGGGCTGCTGCGGCAGATGAACGTGCGCGACGGCTACGCGATCAAGCGGGCACTGGATGCGGGCTACCGCGTAGCGGTGATCACGGGGGGCAAGAGTTTGGGGGTGGTCGAGCGGCTGCAGGGACTGGGGGTGGTAGAC
>JBGTHX010000187.1:0-8810 GCA_041746055.1 Lewinella sp.
GAGGACTACCAGTCGGCGGACCAGCTTTTCTACGCCGTAGATCGAATTTGTGCTGCGGTGGGAAGCGACATCGTGCTAAACTGGAGACCGATAGGAAGTACCTACTTTTGAACGAGTACTTACCCCCTACTCACTCTAGCCGATCAGGAAAGCTGAACGGATCGAAGTTCCATACCCAGGGCAGCACGAAGTACACGAACAGCAACACCACCGCGATCGAGGCCAGGTTCATCCAGAAGCCGCGGCGGACCATATCCGGGATGCGGAGGTAGCCGGAGCCGAAGACGACCGCGTTCGGGGGTGTCGCCACCGGCAGCATGAAGGCGCAGGAAGCGGCAACGGTGGCGCCCACCAGAAAGATGAAGGGATTGACGTCGAGCGACTGGGCCATCGGGGCCAGCACCGGCAGCAGCATGGCGGTGGTGGCGAGATTGGAGGTGATCTCGGTGAGGAAGTTGACGCTGGCCACGATGATGAGCAGGAGGAAGAACAGGCTCATGCCATCGAGCAACGCGAGGCGGCCGGCGATCCACTGGGCCAGTCCGCTGCTGTCGAAGCCGTTGGCGAGGGCCAGTCCGCCACCGAAGAGCAGAATGATGCCCCACGGCAGCTGCACGGCCTCCTCCCAGGTGATGAGCATGCGGCTGCGGTCGCCGGTGGGGATGAGGAATAGGATCAGGCCGGCGGCGATGGCGATGATGGTGTCGTCCAGTTCGGGCAGGAAGCGCGTCAGCACCAGGCTACGCAGGATCCACAGCAGGGCCGTAGTGACGAACACCACCAGCACCGCCCGCTCCTCGTAGCGCATGGGGCCGAGATTTGCCAGGAGCCGCCGCACCTCCTCGCGCCCGCCGGGGAAGGCGCCCCGCTCGAATCGGAAGGCCACCCGCGTCAGGTAAAACCAGCAGATGAGGAGCAGCGTGGCCGATAGCGGCAGGCCCACCTTCATCCACTGCGCGAAGGTGATCTCGATCCCGTAGAGGTCTTCCACCACGCCGGCCAGTACCAGGTTGGGCGGGGTACCGATGAGGGTGGCGATGCCCCCGATGGAGGCCGAATAGGCGATGGCCAGCATCAGGCTCTTGCCGAAGCGCAGGTTCTCGTCCTCCGCCGTGGCGGGGTTGTCGCGCAGCTGCTTCACGATGGCCAGGCCGATCGGGAGCATCATCACCGAGGTGGCCGTATTGGAGATCCACATGGACAGCAGGGCCGTGGCCAGCATGAAGCCCAGGATGATCCGCGAGATGCTGGTACCCGACAGGCGGATGATGTTCAGCGCAATGCGCCGGTGCAGGTTCCACCGCTCGATCCCGATGGCCAGGATGAAGCCGCCGAGGTAGAGGAACACATACTTATGCCCGTACGCCGAAGCCGTTCCCTCCAGCGAAGCGGCCCCGGCCAGGGGGAAGAGCACCAGCGGCAGCAGGGCCGTGGCACTGATCGGGATCACTTCAAAGATCCACCAGAGGGCCACCCACACCGTGCTCGCGAGAACGGCATTGGCCTGCTCGCTCAGGTCGGCGGAGTAGTACAGCAGCCGGATGAGGACAAAGGCCAGCGGGCCGGCCAGCAAGGCAAGTTTTTTCGGGAGATCGTTCATGCAGGGCGTGTAGGCGGGCCGGTTGAAGGTCCGAATTTACCTGCTGCGGGCCAAGTCCGCCCCACCATCCCGCGATTCGCGTGCCTTACCTTTACCCCATGCGCCTGTCCCTCCGCCTCCTCTCCCTGGGTTCCCTGTTCTTTTGTAGTGCCGGTTGCCGCGAAGATTTCAGCCTGGAGGCCGATTTCCGGGACGTGCCCGTCGTCTTTTCGTACCTCGACGCGGCGGAGCCCGAGCATTTTGTGCGCGTGGAGCGGGCGGTACCGGGCGGGGACGCGGGTGCCGGGGCCGCCGAAGCGGAGCAGCTCTACTACGGTCCTGAGGCCGCCACCGTAAGCCTCACCAACCTGGCCACCCTGCAGTCGGCGGAACTGGAGCGGGTCGACGGCAACGAACTGGCCATTCCCCGGCAGTCCGGTCCGTTTGCCGGCACGCCGAACGTGCTCTACCGCCTGGCTGCCGGTAGTCTGCGCCTTGATCCCGGGCAGGAGGTGGAGGTCAGGGTAAGCCGCCCCGGGGAAGCGGATGCCACCGCCACTACCACGCTGCTGCGCCCCCTGAACGTGCTGCGGCCCTCGACCATCGTGCGGCTGGACGACTACCGCCGTCCCCTCGTCGTAAGCTGGACGGCCGGGGAACTAACCGCCGTTTTTGCCGTGCAGCTGCTGTTCCGGGTGCAGGAATTTTATACGCCCGACCCCGGGCGTGACCGCACGGTGGACCTCGTGTACACCGCCGATGCCGCCTTCGTGCCGGAAGCCGGCGACCGCAACGGGGATCAGGTACAGTTTGAGGTGGACAACGAAGCGGTGTACCGCTTTCTCGGAGAAGCCCTGCCCGCCGACGGTGACGTCACCCGCCGGCTGACTACTCTGGACGTGCGCGTAACCGGGGTGGGGGAGGAAGTGGCCAGACTGCTCACCCTGCGTAATGCCAATGCCGGGCTGACGGGATCCCAGCCGCCACCTGACTTTACCAACGTCATGGGGGGACAGGGATTGGTGACCGGGCGCACGGTCGGCGAGCGCTCCGGCGCGCAGCTGGATGAGGGTAGCCTGGACAGCCTGCGGGAAGGTCGCTACACCCGCGGGCTTAATTTTCGGTAAATGAGCGCCGATTGGGGGTGACAAGGTGTGAATAGCGGTGTGGGAAGATAAGTCGGGCGAATTCGAGAACAATTCAGCCCTGATTTCCTTAAGTTACTGTACCACAGTAAAATACACCCTATGCAAACCCGTACCTCTACCTTTATTCTATCGCTGCTTTTCTCCCTGCTGCTCGGCGGCGGACCGCTACTGGCGCAGGCGCCCGCCTCGGGCAGCGCCCGCCTCAGCGGCCAGCAGGAAGTGCTTCCCGTCGTCACTACCGCCACCGGTATGGTCGACGTGACTTTTGCACCGGGCGACAACGCCGGTGAGATGACGCTCACCGTATCCGGCACCTTCTCCGGTCTCAGTTCCGCCGTGGCCACTACCATAAATGGCGGTGCCCACATTCACCTGGCCTACCCCGGCAGTAACGGCGGCATTGTGCAGCCGCTGATGCTTACCCTCGACGCGGATTCGCTCGGCGGAGCCATCGACGCGGCCATGAATACCTATACCGTAGACGCGGCGGATTTCGCCGATGTCGACATGGGTGCCATGTACGTCAACATTCATACCCGCAACTATCCTTCGGGGGAGATCCGCGGCAACGTGGTCACCAATGAGGCCGAGGTTTTCTACGCCAATCTTCTGGGCAGTAACCAGGTCCCCTCGATCGTAAGCACCGCCTTCGGCGCCGTGCAACTCGCGCTGAGCCCGAGTAACGTACTCACCGTGACCGGTTCCTACCGCGGCCTCACGGGTTCCCTCGCTACCAATATCGCCGGCGGAGCACACCTGCACTTCGGTCTGCCCGGCGCCAACGGCCCGGTACGCATCCAGCTCACCGCTACCCCCGCTGACGGCGATGACAGTGCCGGCACCTTCCGGGGTGAGGACAACACGGTCACGCTTACTGACACCCAGGCCGACACCCTTCGTGCCGGTCTGGTCTACGCCAACGTGCACAGCACGACCTACCCGGGTGGTGAGATCCGCGGGCAGGTACTGCCCCCGGCCGACATCCTCTTCCGCGCCCACCTATCCGGCAGCAACGAGTGGCCGGTGGTCACCACGGGAGCTTCCGGACAGGTACTCGGCCATCTCGCCGACGGCACCCTGAAGGTCATCGGTAGCTTCTCGGATCTCGAGGCCGATGTCGCGACCGCTATCGCCGGCGGAGCCCACCTCCATCCCGGCCTCGCCGGTGAGAACGGGCCCGTACTGATCGGACTGGGACTGACGCTTGCCGATGACTCCCGCGCGGGATCCTTCTCCCTGGCAGCCAATTCTTACGAGCTCTCGGAAGACCAGGTCATTCAACTGATGGACCGGGGTATCTACCTTAATATCCACTCCCTGGACCACCCCTCCGGAGAGATCCGCGGACAGATGCTCCCCGAGAGCCAGGCGGTATTCACCGCCTTCCTGAACGGCAACCAGCAGGTTCCCTCGGTCGTCTCGACCGGTCGCGGCCTCGTGAAAGTAGAACTGATGGGTACCCGCATGACGGCCACCGGTAGCTTCCAGGGCCTGATGAGCAGCCTCAACACCGCCATTGCTGGAGGATCCCACCTCCACGCCGGCTATCCCGGCCAGAGTGGTCCGGTCATCTACCCCCTGATGGCCGCGCAGATGGACAGCGACAGCAGTGGTCGCTACCTGCCGATGGATAATGAATTCACGCTCAGCGGCGGCCGCGCCGACACGCTGACCGGGCGCTTCTTCTACGTCAATGTCCACTCGATGGACTACCCCGGGGGAGAGATCCGCGGCAGTGTACTTGCAGAGGCCGAGAGCTACTTCCTGGCTCCGCTCTCCGGTGCCAGTGAGCCCCAGGGCGCCATCACCGATGCTACCGGCATGGTAGCCGGTGAGGTGGTGGATACCACCGTCACGCTGGTCGGTTCCTTTATGGGCCTCGACAGTGATTTTGCCGCCAATGTAGCCGGTGGTATGCACCTGCACAAGGCCATTGCAGGTAGCAATGGTCCGATCGTGGCGGCCATCAATACCGAGATCGCGGACGATAACCGCAGCGGTACCATCGTGCCCGACAGCAACAGGATCGCGCTTACACCCGGTCAGGTGGACAGCCTCCGCAACCGCCAGATCTACGCCAACGTACACACCCAGGCCCGTACCTCCGGAGCCATCCGCGGACAGATGCTCCCCCTGGCCGGCAGTTACTTCCATACCACCTTCTCGGGCGTGAACGAACCGGCTTACGTGATGAGCTCCGCCCAGGGCGGTCTTAAGGCGGAATTGATCGATTCGATGCTCATGTTGTCGGGTAGCGTCACCATGCTCGATGGCGACTGGAACGGCGGGGCTCACCTTCACCTCGGTTCGGCCGGGGTGAATGGTCCCGTGACCATTGGCCTGAATGGCGATGCCGGTGACAACAGCAAGTCGGTGATCTTCCCCGTTGATTCAAATACCTACAAATTGACCGCGACCCAGCTGGACTCCCTGCGGGGCGGCAAACTGTACGCCAACATCCACACCACCATGTATCCCGCCGGTGAGGCCCGCGGCCAGGTGTTGGGTGAATTGAATCTGGCTCCCGGTCAGTCGATCATCCAGAGTCCCGGCAGCGGCGACAGCCTCAGTCTAGAGGGTAGCAGTAGCCAGGAATTCCGGGTGACCTACTCTTCCGCCATGGACCCCCAGGGCGACACGGTCGTGTACATCTGGCAGCTCGCCACCGATGCCGAATTCCAGAACGTGATCTTCGCCTCCAATACCGGTCGGGACACCTTCTTTACCACCGACTTCGGAACCGTCGATGTACTGCTCGACAGCGCCGGTGTAGCCACTGCCGATTCGGCACTGGTGTACCACCGGGTGCTCGCCAGCGACGGCAGCAACTACCAGCCCGGCGGAGTGGACTCCGTACTCCTCGTACGGGGTAACCTCACGGGCACCCGGAATTTCCTCCCCGAGGGCTTCACCGGCCGGGTATACCCCAACCCGGTGGCCGGCGGACAGACGCTGAACTACGAGATCAATACGGACGAGAGCTTCCGGGGCCGCGCCCTGCTGTACAACCAGCTCGGCCAGTTGCGCCGCGAAGTGGCGGTACAGGTAAGCGGTGACCGCCAAACCTATCCGCTTAGCACCGCCGATCTACCCGCGGGACAATATTTTTTGACCCTCCGGAACGATGACGGACGACTGATTCAAACGCTTCGTCTGCTGATTCAATAAGCTGGTAAATCCAGTGGATAAATGTTCCGGGTGCATCGCTGTATGCATCCGGAACACTTATTTAAAAACGGGCGTTGTCAGGACAATGAACGACACTCAGACTCTCCCGCTCGGCGCCGCCGTAGCGGAAGGCGCAGTAACCTTTGGTCTCTGGGCACCCCACGCAAAATCCGTCGCCGTGACCGGCGATTTCAACAACTGGAACAAAAAAGGTATTGCCCTGGAGCCCGACGGCTCGGGCAACTGGTTCGCTTCCGTAGCGGAAGCCGGACCCGGCTCCGAATACCAATTCATTATCCTCGGCGCCGATGGCGAACGCCGGCAACGCATCGACCCCCGCGCCCGCCGCGTGACGCAGTCGGTAGGCAACTCCATCGTATACCCCGACGACTTCGACTGGGAGGACGATGATTTCACGATGCCAGCCTGGAACGAGCTGGTTATCTACGAACTACACGTTGGTACCTTCAACGTGAAGGAAAAAGGCCGGCCCGGCACCTTCGACACCGTCATCGAAAAGCTGGATTACCTGGTCGATCTCGCCGTCAACTGCCTGCACGTAATGCCCGTCTGCGAATTCGCGGGCGACTTCAGCTGGGGATACAATCCCGCCCATCCCTTTTCCGTCGAGGAGGCCTACGGCGGCCCGGACGGACTGAAGCGGCTGGTCAAGGCGGCCCACGGGCGCGGTATCGCGGTGGTACTCGACGTCGTGTACAATCACTTCGGACCCAGCGATCTTGCCCTCTGGCAGATCGACGGCTGGTACGAGAACGACAAGGGTGGGATCTACTTCTACAACGACTGGCGGAGCAGCACCCCCTGGGGTGATACCCGTCCGGATTACGGTCGCGACGAGGTACGTATCTTCCTCCACGACAACGCGCTGATGTGGCTGGAGGAGTTCCGCTGCGACGGACTGCGCATGGACATGATCCCCTACATGCGCCACGTGAGCGGGGGAGAGGACGACGGCGACCGGCTGGAGGAGGGGTATAGCCTGCTGCGCTGGATCAACGAAAGCATCCGTGAGAAGTACCCCCACAAGATCACCGTGGCGGAGGACCTGCACGGCAACGCCTTCGTGACCGATTCCCCGGAGGACGGCGGATGCGGCTTCGGAACCCAGTGGGACGGCGACTTCGTCCACCCGGTGCGGGAAGCCATTATCGCCGGCGAGGATGCACACCGAAACATGCACCGTGTCGCGACGGCCGTGCTGCGCCGCTATTCTGACAACGCCTTCAGCCGCACCGTCTATACCGAGAGCCACGATGAAGTTTCGAACGGTAAATCGCGGGTAGTCGAGGAGATCGCAGGCGAGGAGGGCAAGGTGAATAACTATTACTCCGTGAAGCGGGCGGCCCTGGGTGCCGTTCTTACCCTGACCGCGGCCGGCATCCCCATGCTGTTCCAGGGACAAGCGCTGCTGGAGGACCGCTGGTTCAGCGACCAGGACCCCCTCGACTGGAAGCGACTGAAGAAATTCAGCGGCATCCACGATATGTATCGCGACCTGATCCGGCAGCGGCGTAACCTGGACGGCGATACCCGTGGCCTGCAGGGACAGCATACCCATATGCTCAAGGTGGACGACACCGATAAGGTAGTGGCCTACTTGCGGTGGTATGAAAATCCGGTAGCGGACGGCGTCCTCGTGGTCCTGAATTTTAGTGACCGCAGCTACGACGGTTACGCCATCGGCCTGCCGGTACCGGGCCGCTGGCAGCTGAAGTTCGACAGCAACGAAGCTGGCTACAGCGACCATAACGTGGAGGCTCCCCGCTACGAAACCATCGAGACCGAGCACATTGGCGAAGGCGACCACCCGCACCGGGTGCTCCTCACCCTCGCGCCCTATGCCGCCCACGTGTACGGAGTGGGGAGTGCCAAGGCCTGAGTCCGCAACCCGATACCGCCAGGAATGATTCAATAGTCATGAAGGAACCGCTAGATCTTCGGGATACCGATCGCGTCATTGAAATGGCCTGGGAGGATCGCACCCCCTTTGCCGCCATCGAGTACCAGTTTGGCCTCACCGAGGGCGACGTCATCGAACTGATGCGCCGGGAACTGAAACCCGGTAGCTTCAAGCGGTGGCGCGCCCGGGTGCAGGGGCGCGCCACCAAGCACGAGGCCCTCCGGCCGGACGGCATGACCCGCTTCAAGTCCGACAACCAACGGCCCATCAGCCACAACCGCCGATCGAAGGATTAGGGGATTAAGGTGAATCGATTGGGCTGACAATTTGTCAAGTGACCGACCCCCGCTTCTGCCAAAAACCGCGGCACCCGCGCTCCCGCCCGCAAAAGCGGCAGGATTGACCAACGGCTGATACTGGCACGGTGGTTGCACCATAGGCACCGACAGTTTTGTCGAAAAATTTAGAATCAACAATCGTATGAGCAAGATTATCGGAATTGACCTGGGTACGACCAACTCATGCGTGGCAGTGATGGAGGGCAACGAGCCCACTGTGATCTACAACGACGAGGGCCGGAACACGACCCCCTCGATCGTGGCGTTCCTGGATGCCGGAGAACGCAAGATCGGCGAGCCGGCCAAGCGGCAGGCCATCACCAACCCCACGCGGACGGTCGCGTCCATCAAGCGCTACATGGGTCAGCGTTTCGACGAAGTGAAGAATGAAGTGGACCGCAGCGCCTACAAAGTCGTCAAGGGCGACAACGGACTGGCGCAGGTGGAGATCGACGGGCGGAAGTACACCCCCCAGGAGATCAGCGCCATGGTCCTGCAGAAAATGAAAAAGATCGCCGAGGACTTTCTCGGTACCGAAGTAACGGAAGCCGTAGTAACGGGACCCGCAGACTGCAACGACTCGCAGCGGCAGGCCTCCCAGGAGGCCGGTTAGGTAGCCGGAGGGACCGTGCGCCGGTTGATCAACGAGCCCACCG
>JBGTHX010000188.1:0-4754 GCA_041746055.1 Lewinella sp.
CATCTTCCGGGAGCCCTTTATCATCATCGGCGCGCTGGCCTTTATGATCGTGGTAAGCCCTTCGCTTACGCTGTTCGTATTCGGGCTCATGGTCTTTACTGGCGTGGTGATCGGGGGCATCGGCAAGCGGCTCAAGCGCAGCAGCGGCGAGGTGCAGGAAACGCTGGGCGACATCGTGAGCCGCACGGAGGAAAGCCTCGGCGGACTACGCATCATCAAGAGTTTCGGTGCCGAGGATTACCAGTCGCGTCGCTTCGCCGAGCTGAACGACACCTACCGCCACAAGCTCATCCGCCTGATGTGGCGGCGGGACCTGTCCAGTCCCCTCACCGAATTCCTCGGCATCGCCACGGTAGCCCTACTGCTGCTGTACGGTTCGCGGCAAGTCTTCTCGGGTACTATGGAAGCGGGCACCTTCATCGCCTTCATCTTCGCCTTCTACATGGTCATCGACCCGGCCAAAAACTTCAGCAAGGCCTGGTACAATGTGCAGAAGGGCCTGGGCGCCCTGGAACGGGTAGAGGCGGTGCTGGACGTGCGGAATCCCATGCTCTCGGGGGAGGGGGACAAGGGGTTAGGGAGCAGCGGGGCTAAGGCCGGTGTTTCTGGGGCGGGCTCGCAGGTGCCCGGGGCACTCCCGGAAGCCGAGCCCGGCGAGGGCATTATATTTCACGACGTTGGGTTCCGCTACCAGCTTAATGGTCAGGAGGTACTGTCTAATATCGACCTGCGCATTCCCCGCGGCAAGATCGTCGCCCTGGCCGGCTCCAGCGGGGGAGGGAAGAGTACCATTGCGGACCTGCTTCCACGCTTTTACGACCCCACTTCCGGCCACATCACGCTGGACGGCAGGGATCTGCGCGACTTTACCCTGGAGGAACTGCGGTCCCACTTCGGCATCGTGAGCCAGGAGGCCATTCTCTTTAACGATACGATCTACAACAACATCGTCTTCGGGCTGTCCGGCGTAACCCCGACCCAGGTCGAGGAGGCCGCCCGGGTAGCCAATGCCCACGACTTCATTGCCGCCATCCCCGGGGGCTACCAGTCCAACATCGGCGATCGGGGCACCAAGCTCAGCGGCGGACAGCGGCAGCGGCTCACGATCGCCCGGGCGGTGCTCCGCAATCCCGATATCCTGATCCTCGACGAGGCCACCTCCGCCCTCGACAGCGAATCGGAGCGCCTGGTGCAGGAGGCCCTGCAGCGGCTGATGGAGAACCGCACCGCCCTCGTGATCGCCCATCGCCTCAGCACCATCCAGAATGCCGACCAGATCCTGGTGCTGGATCACGGCCGCATCATCGAGCGCGGCACCCACGCGGAACTGCTGGAGCGGGGCGGGGCCTATCGCAAGCTGGTGGAGCTGCAGGAGGTATAATCCTCGATGAACTCCGGAAAGGCCGTAGCGCCCGCTTCATCTGCTAACTTGATCACGGGTGCCTCGGCACGTTAAAGACAGTCCCGGGAGGAAAGATTTGGCTTTTGCCGCGTTCGAATGGTGAAACGGGTTGTACGGCCGGTTGCTTTTTCCGATTGATTCAGGAAAAGAATTTTCACCTCACTTACCAGTAATTATGAAACGTATTGTGCTCTACCTGGCCTTTGCCCTGCCCGTTGGGCTATGCGGCCAGGACCTCCCCGAGCCGCTGCTAGAAATCAATTTCTCGGGTAGCGTGTACGACAATAGCGCCAACCAGTATCCGGTGCGTGCCCAGGATATCAGCTTTGAGGAAGATCGGTTCGGAGATTCCCGGGAGGCAGGCGCTTTCGACGGGGAGTCGTCGATCCTGGAAGCGAGCAACCCGGATATCCTGCCCGCCAATAACTTCACGGTGAGTGGCTACTTTCGCTGGGAGGGGCACGGGCCGGGCCAGCAAAGCGGCGGCATTATCAACAAGTATGCCTGGTTTGATTTTCAGCGGGACCTGCAGGTGGTCATCCTGGGCGATAAGCTGGTTACCTCCGTGTGGTACGGTAAGGAGCGAGAGGATCGCGTCGATTTCTCCGTCGCGGTCGAAACCGGTACGTGGTACCATTTTGCCCTGACCGTAAGCCCCGGCAATGTATTCTCCGTGTACCTTGACGGCTGCTCCATCGGCTCCGCCCAGCTGCCGGGGCCCGTGCTACTTGGCGACGAGCCGATCCGGATCGGTAACGTGGAAAGGTACGGACCCACGCTGCCCGGTACCAATCACCACTTCATGGGGCGCATCGATCAGGTAGCCCTGTTCGGAACCGTGCTCTCCCAAACCCAATTATCCGCACTCGCCGGTGAACTGGAAGCGCCGCGGTTGCCCGCCGTGGAATTCGACCTGCCGCTTGACTCCGTAGCGCGTGACGATAGCGAAAACGGGTACGCGGTCTATACGACGGACCTGACCTTCACACCGGGCCGGATGGGTGAATCAAACGGTGCCACCTACTTTAACGGAACCACTTCCGAACTCGAACTGAGCGGTCAGGCGGCATTACCCGAAAACGCCTTTGCCCTCTCGGCCTGGTTCAATTCCGAAGCTGCGGCTGATGACCCGGGGCTCCGGCATATCGTGAGCAAATACGCCCCGGAGAACGGTGAGCGTAGCCTCCGCGCGTTTGTGGAAGGGGATACGCTCCGCCTGCACCTCTGGTTCGGGGACGAGTTATCGGACGCGGCCCGCTTCGCTACCCAGGTAACGCCTGACGCGTGGCACCAGCTTGTCGTAAACGTGACCGCTGACAACGAAGTAAGCTTTTACGTAGACGGTCAGCTTACCGCATCCCGGTTCCTACCCGGTCCGGTCAGGGGCAGTACCGCACCGTTCGTAGTGGGCTCGGTCGGGAACCTGGAGAATGCGGGACCGGCATCCAATCATCACTTTCTGGGTAGCATGGAGGCGGTCACGCTGTACGGTTCCAGTATCTCCCGCTGCGGATTGGAGGATGTTCTGGTCCCAACCGACGCGTCTGACGGCACTTCCGCTTCGCGGACCTATCCTTCCGGAGAAGCGGTATATCGCCCGGTCTACCCCAACCCGACCACGGGACGGGTGTACGTCGAAGTACGGGAGGAAGACCGGTACCGGGTACAGGTACTCTCTCCGGCGGGCCACGCGCTGACCCCATCGGTACCCTTCGATGGATGGGTAGATCTATCGGGCGTACCCTCCGGCACCTACATCCTTCGCCTGTCCGGTGAACACAGCACCGTAGTGTACCGGGTAATCAAAAGGTAAACGTATTAAATGCTGCAGGAATCAAAAAGGGCAGGCCCCCCGCGGGAGGCCTGCCCTGATGCACGTGGGAGGGGCTACTAGCGCTTCACCACCAGTCGCTGACTGAGTCGCGGCGGCCTAACCGAACCATGACGGTGAGTTGTACGCTACCGGTCCAGCCCTGCAGGCTGACGGTGACCTGCTCCCCGGCGGGGTTGGGGAACACCGACAACTGCGGCGCCTCTACTACCTGCGACTTCTTGGCTCCCTTCCAGCTGAGGGGATAACCTCGCCGGCAGAGCTGCTGAGCTCTCCGACGAAGTCGCCATGCTCGAGGTGAGCGGTCAGGGCGTCGTAGCTGATGCAGATATTCTCCGCGTTGGCGGGATTGCCCGCAGGGTAGTGCAGGATCACGATCTTCTGTTGCTTACCCTGTCCACACTTCTAGTTCCCGGCATCGCCGATCACCGGGTTGCCATCCCAATCGAAGTCTATCCCAATCGGGTTATTGAATGGAATGTTTGCGGTGCCCTCCCCATCAACGGAGTAGCCAAACGTGCCGTCCCCCGCGACGGTAGAGATACTACCGGTAACGCTATCAATTCTTCGAATCACAGGGTCAAAAGACTGAGCGAACAGCAAATTGCCGAATGGGTCAAAATCAAGCTTTCCATAGGAATAGATCTGTGCCTCGGTAGCTGGACCGCCGTCCCCCATATAACCAATAGTACCGTTGCCGGCTACCACCGTAACCGGTCTGGTTATGGCATCAATCTTTTCAATTTGTGCCGAACGAACACGAATGATTTTCTTTTTGCTGGGCAACAACAAAAAAGAAAAGCCCGGGCCAATTGACCCGGGCTTACCCTAAAGCTGCCGCTGCGATCCACCGTGAGTGGAAGCAACGGGTTTAATTCTTATTATTTAACTCAGATAAGTTGGAACATCTCTCAAAACATCTCATCATAAACAGGGTACGTAACGGCACCCATCAAATCACTCCCAGGTAAATCGCTTGGAAGGGATGATTTCGTGTGTGCAGTGTTACAATTATTCGTAAGGCCCCCTGTTTTGATCTGAACCGGACTATTGTCCGGCTAATTCGCTAAGCGCTTGCTCGCTACGTGCAAAGTCAAATCCGCCGAGTACCTCTTCTCGCTTTTGGTGGATGCGCTCGCTGCCTAGGTTACCCAGGCTGCCGAGGTGGGTATGGCTCAAGTTAGTAGGCGGCTCGAAGGTGCCCGCCTCGATATCCTTCCCTACACGTACGTAGGCGTCGCGGAAGGGTACGCCCTCCAGTACCAGCTTATTGACGGCCTCCACGCTGTACAGGTAGGTGTAGCGCGGATCGGTGGGCAGTTCCTGGGCGTGGACGCGGGTGCGGGGGAGGGCATACAGCGCAATAGCCAGTCCCGTCTCCAGCTGGTCGAGGGCCGGGATGATCGCCTCCTTTAGCAACTGGTAATCGCGGTGGTAGCCGCTGGGCAGATTCGTCGTGAGCTGGCTGATCTGGGCCGGCAGCGACTGCAGCAGATTGCAGCGACCGCGCAGCAGCTCGAC
>JBGTHX010000189.1:0-6052 GCA_041746055.1 Lewinella sp.
GTTCGAGCAGGTTGCGGCTGAGCTGGAGGGAGGCCCGGTCATTCACGTCGATGACTACGTCGATATCCTTGCCCCGCATACTTTCCCAGATGAGATTCCATCCCCGTCCGCTGATCCTTACCGGTACCTCGCGTGGCGGATCGCCCGCCAGCGCCCGCAGAGGGCTTACGCTGTACTCGATGTGGACGGTCTTATTGATGTCGTAGTCCTGGGAAAGGTTAAGGATCAGCCAGAAAACGAAAGCGAGCCCTATGCAGATGAGCAGCACCTGCCGGTCCGTCGCCTCCATATTCCGGAGGGGGTTCTTATCCTTCAGACTTTGCAGGGTAAATGGCATCGGTCAGTTCCTTGGAGATCGCGTTCTTGGTGACCTGAATGTAAGTCTTGTTACCCACGTTCAGGGTCACGATCTGGTCCTCAATCTTGTCGATGATGCCGAGGATACCACTGGCGGTGACCACCCGCTGCCCCTTGCTGAGGTCGGACATGAAGGTCTTTTGCTGCTTGCTGCGGCGGCGCTGGGGGATGATCATGGTGAAGACCAGGACGGCCAGCATGGCGATCATGAAGAAGCCATTGGTGAAGAGGTCGCCCCCCGCCTGTAGGAATAGTGTCATGGTATTGGTATCTCGTTATTCGTTAATGACCGTGCCGTCCACGTAAATAGTGGTCATGGCCGGAAAAGTATTTGCGGTAAGCATGACCGGCTTACGCTGCCGTCCGTACTTGTGGGTGGTATTAAATTCCACGGTGACCTTGCCGGTCCCGCCGGGAGGGATGGGCCGTTCGGGAAACTCGGGTATCGTACAGCCGCAGGTCGAGCGGGCATCCGTGATCAATAGCGGACGCGACCCCGTATTAGTGAAACTGAACGCGTGGCGGACGATCTTCCCCTCCGGTACGCTACCGAACTGGTACTCAGGGGTATCGAAGGTGAGTCGCGCCACGTCTGCCGTGTCCGCGGGCGGTTCCTGGTGGTCGGCGACCGGATTACGGATCAGGCTGGCGTTGCCCGACTCCACCTCGGCCACCAGCGGCACCCCGGGGGCGTCGGCGGCGCAGCCCAGGCAGGCAAACAGGCAACAGATGGCTAAATATCTGGGAATCATTCCACCGCTTTGAGCGGGCGAAGATACGCCGGGGGCGCAAACATCCGGGGGCAGAGGGGGTCCCGATCATCTGCTTCACCTATCTTTAAGCTGCAATTACCTCACTATTTGCCCATGCGCGTTTTTCTTACCGGCTTCATGGGGTCTGGCAAAAGTTATGTCGGCCTGCGTCTCGCCGGCCGCCTCGGCCTACCCTTTCTCGATCTGGACCAGCTGGTGGTCGAGCAAACCAAAACCTCCATCGCGGATCTCTTCGACCGAATCGGGGAATCCAGCTTCCGCGCCGTGGAAAGCGGACTGCTCCGCGAGCTCGATAACCTACCCATGTTTGTCCTGGCTACGGGGGGCGGCACCCCCTGCTACCACGGAAATATGGACTGGATGAATAAGCACGGCACCTCCGTGTTCCTGGACGTACACGCCGACATCCTCGAGCAGCGGCTGCGCTCGGAACGCGATAGCCGCCCCCTGCTGCAGGGAAAAGATGGGCTGGATACCATAATCGCCCGTAAGCTGTCGGACCGCCGGCCCTGCTACGAACGCGCCAAAATTCAGGTGGTGTACGATGACCCAAAGCAGGACCTGGTGCGTTTGGTGGAAAATGCCCTCCAGCGCGGAGGGCGCAACTGACCTTATGCTCCGATTTCGCCTCCTCTTCCTTACCCTCCTGCTGTCCGCCATGCAACTGGCGGCACAGTCCGGTTCCGGCAAGGGCCTCTATTTCGTAGGATTCGCCGATAAGGACGGTACCTCCTTTTCCGTGGATCGGCCGGGGGAATTCCTCGGCCCGCGTGCCCTTGCCCGTCGGGAAAAAGTGGGCGCTGCGGTGACGGCGACTGACTTCCCCGTATCCGCAGCCTATGAACAACAGCTGGCCCGGGCCGGCGCGGGCATCTGGCTCCGCAGCCGCTGGATGAACGGCGTGGTCGTAACGGCCGATGCCGACCTGATGGAAAACATCGGTTCACTTCCCTTCGTGGATACCACTTACTATGCAGCTCCCCTTCAGTACGAGCGCGACTCCCCCCAACCCCCGGTCGCCCGGCTCGATCGCCCGGAGCCGGTCGTGGAGCCCGTGCCCGTCAATGGAATCTTCTACGGGTATGGCTACAAGGACCTGTCGCGGATGAACGGCGACAGCCTGCACCGCATGGGGTACCGGGGCAAGGGCATCCTGGTGGCGGTCCTCGACGGGGGCTTCCCTATGGTAGGATACAAGGACTTCCTGGGGTACGATCAGGAAGCAGCGGTTCCGGCCAGCTACGATTTCGTGGAGCAGGACAGCACCGCGCTGGACGGGTCCACCCACGGCGCCACGGTCCTGAGCACCATGGCGGCCCAGCATCCCTTTTTCTTCATCGGCACCGCACCGGAGGCACGCTACCTCCTCTTCAAAACCGAGAACAGCCGGGGCGAGCATCGCCTGGAGGAGATCAACTACGCCGTCGCCCTTGAAATGGCCGACAGCGCCGGAGTGGATGTGGTAAACAGCAGCCTGGGCTACACCACCTTCACCGACGGGAGTATGGACTACACCTACGACGACCTCGACGGCAAGACCTCGCCGGCCTCCCGCGCCATCGACCTCGCCTTCGAGCGGGGCATGATCGTCGTCACCAGCGCCGGTAACAACGGCGCCGATGAGTGGAAATACATCGGGATCCCCGCCGACGCCGCCCAGGCATTCAGCATCGGTGCTCTGGACGCCGAGGACGACCGGGCCTACTTCAGCAGTTACGGTCCTACCGCCGACGGACGCGTAAAGCCGGACGTCAGTGGTCCGGGAGTAATGGTAGCCGCCGTCGCCGCCAACGGACAGGGCCTCACGCCGGCCAACGGCACCAGCCTGAGCGCTCCCCTGGTGACCGGTCTGGTAGCCTGTTTGGTCCAGGCGTTCCCCGAGGCCACCAACCAGGAAATCGTGGACGCGATCCGCGCCACCGCCTCTCTACACGCCGCTCCGGACGAGGAGTTGGGGTATGGAAAACCCGATTTTGCCGCCGCCTACCGCTACCTGCAGGAGCAACGGCAGGAACCCTGAGCAACGGGTTTTTTTGGCCGGCCCCTTGGAGCTGCCACCCCCGTTGCTTATTTTTGGGAGTCTCACGTGGTTAGCGTGGTACGGCACAGATACGCCGGGCGACACCCCGGCATCGCTTTTTATTTGGTATCAGTAAGTTGGAACGAGCCCCGGCATCCTCTGGATGACCGGGGTTCTTTATCTGCGAAAGGCCAGGCGCTCTCCGCGCACCGCATCATTCACGCGCCCACCCTCATAGGCCACCCGGCCGCTCACGATTGTTTCCCGGACCCGTCCGCTGAAATTCATCCCCTCCAGCGGCGACCAGCCCACGTGGTAGAGGATATTATCCGGTTGAACGGTCCAGTTTACCGCCGGATCATAAATGACCACGTCGGCCCACATCCCCGGATCCAGATAACCCCGCCGGTCGATCTGGAAGCAGACGGCCGGGGCATGGCACATTTTCTCCACTATCCGCTCCAGGCTGATCTTCCCCTGCTGTTCGAGGCGCATCATCAGATCCAGGCTGTGCTGCACCAGTGGCAACCCGCCAGGTGCCTTGAAGTAGTCCGTCTGGGCCTTTTCCGCGGCGGTATGGGGGGCGTGGTCCGTGGCGATTACGTCGAATCGGTCGTCCAGCAGGGCGGGCAGCAGCGCGGCGCGGTGGTGTTCTCCCTTAATGGCCGGGTTGCACTTGATGAGGTTACCCAGGCGGTCGTAGTCGTCGCTGTTGAAGGTGAGGTGATGTACGCACACTTCCGCGGTGATCCGCTTCTGCTCCAGCGGGATGTCATTGCGGAAAAGGGGCACCTCGTCGGCGGTGCTGATGTGCAGGATGTGCAGCCGCGCGTCGTGGCGCCGGGCCAGCTCGATGGCCAGGGAGCTGCTCTTCAGGCAACCGGCGGCCGACCGGATATGGGGATGCTCACTGACGGGGATATTGTCGCCGTAGCGTTCGCGCGCCAGGGCGGAGTTATGGCGGATGGTCGCCTCGTCCTCGCAGTGGGTGGCGATCAGCAGCGGGATCCGGGAAAAAAGGGTATCCAGCGTCCGCTCATTATCGACCAGCATATTGCCGGTACTGCTGCCCATGAAAATCTTGAGTCCACAAACGCTGGCCGGATCGGTCCGCAGGGCCTCATCGATGTTGTCATTCGAAGCGCCCATATAGAAGCTGTAATTCGCTACGCTGGTGGCGGCCCCGATGCGGTATTTTTCCTCCAGCAGCAACTGCGTCAGGGCGGCAGGTTTGGTATTCGGCATTTCCATGAAGCAAGTGGTGCCACCCGCCACGGCCGCCCTGGCTTCGGATCCGATGGTCGCCTTGTGGGTTAGCCCCGGCTCGCGGAAGTGCACCTGGTCGTCGATGATCCCGGGTAGCACGAAGCACCCCGAGGCATCGATCTCCCGGTCCGCTTTCACCTCGATGGTTCCCTCTACGCGGGTGATAAATCCGTCCTCGATGAGGAGATCCATGACCTGTCGCTCGCCGCGGTTGACGACCGTTCCTCCCTGGATTAAGATGCTACCCTGCTTCATGATGCGGTTTTGCGGCAAAGTAAGGCCGCCCCCGTCAGTTTTAGGAAGGCCTTAATAGATTCCTCACACAATTTAAGAAGCGGAGCTGCAACCTTTGGAGTACGGCATCCGCCATTGTAGTACACCGCGTTTCCGCATCCGGCGGGGCCGCAGGTGCCTAAGTAATCCGCTAACGCAAAGACCATGAAAATCCTCAGCACCCTCTTCGTTTGCTTCTTCGCCCTCGGCCTCTCCGCCCAGGACCTTGCCTACGCCACGCCCCCCGCGAGCCCCGGCGAAGGACCCCGGCTGGCCTACCGCACCGCCACGACATCCGTTAGTAGCAGCTCCGGCTATTCCTCCCGTCGGGAAAAGACCCTGCTCGGCGATCTCGATTTCACGGGCGCCTGGGGTGGCCCCACTTATAATTACTCCGCCACCGGCGACGACTGGGCCCTGGTGCGGGGGGGATTTGGCGGACTGGAGTTCAGCGAGAATGTCTTTCTCGGCTACGGCGGATGGAAGGCCCGGGAAAAATTCCAAGCCGACGGGCTTCCCGCCACCGGCGAGGACAGCGGCTACGATCTCCGCTACGGTGGCTTCATCATCGGCGTAGCCCCAGGAGCCTCCAACGTGATCCATCCCCGACTGACCGCCATCGTCGGTCCGGGCCGCATCGACGTGCCCAACGAAGGCCGTGACCGCCTCCTGGTAGGTCAACTTATGGGTGGCGCCGAAATCAATCTCTTCCAGTGGTTCCGCCTGGGTATTGAGGGCGGCTACCGCTTTGCCAGCGGCGTCGATTCCGACTACGTTACCGCCCGTGACGTGAGCGGTGCCGTGATGCAGATCGAGGCCCGCTTCGGCTGGAGCTGGTAGGAGCCTGGCACTGCCGGCGGCTTTCCTACCTTTGCCGCCCTATGGAAAATACGCCCTTCAAGCACATCGCCATCGCCGGGAATATCGGAGCCGGAAAGACTACCCTTTGCCGCCAGTTGGGACAGCATTTCGGGTGGGAAGTCCACTACGAAAGCGCCGAAAATAATCCTTACCTCAGCGATTTCTACGATGATATGAAGCGCTGGAGCTTCAACCTTCAGGTGTACTTCCTGCACAACCGCTACCGGCAGATCATCGACATCCAGGACGGCGACCACCCCGTTATCCAGGACCGGACGATCTACGAGGATGCCAACATATTCGCCCCCAACCTCCACGGCATGGGACTGATGACGGAGCGCGACTTCGACAGCTACACCCAACTCTTCGAAACCATGACCAGCCGCATCAAGCCGCCCGATCTGCTGATCTACCTTCGCGCCGGCATCGGTACGCTCGTCGCTCACATCGAGAGCCGCGGCCGCGACTACGAGGGCAGTATGAGCCTGGACTACCTCAAGCA
>JBGTHX010000190.1:0-2760 GCA_041746055.1 Lewinella sp.
AACCCCTTAAAAATAGATTATGCAACTAAGCAAAGACCAGATCCGGTCCCAGGACGGTAAGATACTCAACCGGCATAACAAGGATTACGACTACCTCGCCGACCGGCTCGGGGCGGCGGGTACCGACGTCGAAGCCGTGACCGATGCGCTGGCCGCCTTCCAGGTTGCCGTGCCCAGCTGGGCCCTCGGGGCCGGGGGTACGCGCTTCGGACGCTTTTCCTTCTACGGGGAGCCGGGGAGCCTGGAGCAGAAGATCGACGACGTCGGCGTGCTGCACGCCCTTACCCAGACGGCCGGGGCCGTATCGCTGCATATTCCCTGGGATACCCCCACCGATTACGCGGCCGTACGGGAGCGGGCCGCTGCGCACGGACTGGTCTTCGACGCCATCAACTCGAATACCTTTCAGGACCGGAAGGACGCCGCCCACTCCTATAAGCACGGTTCGCTGAGCGCGGGGGAAGAAGGCGCCCGGCAACAGGCCATCGAGCACAACTTGGAGGTCATCGAAATCGGGGAAAAACTGGGATCGAAGAGCCTCACCGTATGGCTGGCCGACGGAACCAATTTTCCCGGACAACGCAATTTCCAGCGGAACCTCGTCCAGACCGAGGACAGCCTTAAGCAGATCTACGCCGGACTGCCCACCGACTGGAAGCTCTTCATCGAGTACAAGCCCTACGAGCCGTACTTCTACAGCACCGTGATCCAGGACTGGGGCACCAGTTTCATGCTAGCCAACGCCTGCGGAGATCGCGCCTACACCCTGGTCGACCTCGGCCACCACCTGCCCAACAGCAATATCGAGCAGATCGTCTCGACCCTGATGCTGAAGGGTAAACTGGGCGGCTTCCACTTCAACGATAGCAAGTACGGCGACGACGACCTCACGGTCGGCAGTATCAAGCCCTACGCCCTCTTCCTGATCTTTAACGAGCTGGTGTACGGTATGCGGAACAACCCGCAGAATCCCGACCTGGCCTGGATGATTGACGCCAGCCACAACATCAAGGACCCGCTGGAGGACCTCATCCAGTCACTGGAAGCCATCCAGGAAGCCTACGCCCGCGCCCTGCTCATCGACCAGGACCGACTGGCCGCGGCCCAGGCCGACCACGATGTAGTGGAGTGCCAGGAGATCCTGCAGGACGCCTTCCGGACGGATGTGCGGCCCCTCGTGCAGCGCGCCCGCCTCAGCCGGGGTGGGGCAATCGATCCGCTGCGGGCGTACCGCGGACTTGACGTACGGAACGGCCTCGTCCGCGAACGCGGGAAGTACACCGTAGCGACCGGTTTGTAGGATGGAAAATCAGCGCGTGACCGCCGTATTCGATATCGGCAGGACCAACAAGAAATTCTTTCTCTTCGACGAGGACTACCGCGAGGTGCACCGCGAGTACGTATGCTTCCCGGAGATCACCGACGAGGACGGGTACCCGACCGAGGACCTGCCCGCCCTGCAGACCTGGCTCAGCGAGGTCTTCGACCGCATCCTCGAGGCCCGGGAATTCGATGTTCACTCCATCAACTTCTCCTCCTACGGGGCCAGCTTCGTGCACCTCGACGCCGACGGGAAGGTGGTCACGCCGCTCTATAACTATACCAAGCCGCTGGATCCCGCGCTGATCGAGCAATTCTATGCGACATACGGCCCCGAAGAAGCCCTGACGGTGCGTACCGGCTCGCCGCCCTCCGGGCTGCTGAATTCGGGGATGCAACTCTACTGGCTCAAGCACCGCCAGCCGGAGGTCTTCGCCCGCATTAAATACAGCCTCCACCTGCCGCAGTTTCTGAGCTACGTCTTCACGGGTATCCCCATTAGTGAGTACACCAGCATCGGCTGCCACACCGCGCTGTGGGATTACACCCGCGGTGACTACCACGCCTGGGTCTACGCCGAGGAGCTGCACCGGATCCTCCCGCCCATCGTCTCCACCGAGACGAGCATTAATATGAACTACAACGGCCGGCGCATCCGTATCGGCGTCGGCATCCACGACAGCTCGGCGGCCCTGTTGCCCTACATCCGCAGCGAGCGGAACCCCTTTGTCCTGCTTTCTACCGGCACCTGGAGCGTGTCGCTTAATCCCTTCGGCTCCGGAATACTCCGGGCCGGTGACGCCGAACGCGACTGTCTGAACTACATGCGTATCGACGGCAAACCCGTGAAGGCCGCCCGCCTTTTCCTCGGGCAGGAGTACAAGCAGCAGGTGGCCGCCCTGGCGGAGCACTTCGGCGTGGAGGAGGATCGCCACCGCGGCGTACGCTTCGACTACGGCACCTATGCCGACATCATCGCGAACTACCGGCCGTGGTTTCACCTGGACGAACTCGACTACCCGGAGAATCCAGTAGCCACCACCATACCCACGGAATCCTACGAGTACGCCTACCATCACCTGATGCTCGAACTGGTGGAGCGGCAGGCCGACAGCCTCGGCACCGCCATCGGAGAAACCCCGGTGAAGACCCTCTTCATCGACGGGGGCTTCAGCGACAATGCCGTCTTTCTCGAACTGGTCTCCCACCGTTTCCGCGACCTGGAACTGCACACCACCGATTCGAGTCTGGGGTCGGCCCTGGGCGCGGCGATCAGCATTTCTGACCGTGGACTAAATTCGAAGTTTCTCAAGAAAAATTACGGGCTCAAGAAGCACCAACCCTTCATCATTAAAGAGGCCGACGCGTAAGGCTCTAACGATTCCGATTATGCTGCAACAGGAAACCCAGGAAGAGATCATCGAAGACATTGCCGGCGGC
>JBGTHX010000191.1:0-10048 GCA_041746055.1 Lewinella sp.
TCTTTGCTGCCGGCTGTTTCACGGGCATCCTGAAGTCCTCCGGCATGATCGAGGCCATGGCCGGTGCGGCCGTCACCTTCATCCCCGCCGCCGTGGGGGAGCGCCTGGCGCTTATCACCGGGGCGCTGAGCATGCCGGCCAGTCTGCTGTTCGATCCGGATTCCTTTTACTTCGGCATGCTCCCGCTGCTCAGCACCACCGCCGAGCACTTCGGCGGGGATGGGCTGGAGGTCGGGCGCGCCGCCATTCTGGGGCAGATGACCACCGGCTTCCCCGTGAGTCCGCTCACCGGATCCACTTACCTGCTGGTGGGCCTAACGGGGGTCGACCTCGGGGATCACCAGCGCAACACCATCCCCCTGGCCTTCCTCGTCACGCTGATCATGCTCGTGGCGGCGGTATTCACCGGGGTCATAAGCACAGGAATATGAAAGAACGTATACGGATCGGCGGGGGCGCGGGCTTCTCGGGCGACCGCCTGGAACCCGCGGTTGACCTGGTGCGCCGCGGGCAGTTGGATTTCCTGGTCCTGGAGTGCCTGGCCGAGCGCACCATTGCCCTGGCCCAGCGCCGCAAACTGGAGGATCATAACCTGGGCTATGACCCCTTACTCGAGCGTCGGATGGAGCTGCTGCTCCCTGAGCTGAAGCAGCACGGCGTCCGTCTCATCAGCAACTTCGGCGCGGCCAATCCCATGGCGGCGGCGCGCAGGATCCGGGGGATCGCCGAACGGCTGGGGCTTTCCGTAACGGTGGCCGCGGTATTGGGTGACGACGTCCTCGACCACCTGCAGCCCTCGCTGCTCACCGTGGAATCGGGCCGGCCGCTGGCGGACTTCCCCGACATCATCTCCGCCAATGCCTACCTCGGCGTGGAGGCCATCCTGCCCGCGCTGGAATCCGGCGCCGACGTGATCGTGACCGGCCGGGTAGCGGACCCGAGCCTCTTTCTCGCCCCGATGTGCCACGCCTTCGGCTGGGCGGCCGACGACTTCGAGCGGATGGGGCGCGGCACCGTGATCGGCCACCTGCTGGAATGCGGGGCCCAGATCTGCGGCGGATATTTCATGGACGCCGACCGCAAGCAGGTGCCAAAGCCCGCCCACCTGGGCTTCCCCATCGCCGAGGTGTACGCCGACGGCAGCGCCGCGATCACCAAGCTGCCCGGTACCGGTGGCCGCATCGACCTGCGCACGGCCAAGGAACAACTGCTTTACGAGGTGGTCGATCCCCACGCCTACCTGACGCCGGACGTGGCGGCTGACTTCACCACCGTTGTGCTGTCGGCACCGGAAACTGATGTCGTCCGCGTTACGGGGGGCGACGGTACGTGGCGGCCCGCGCAGCTGAAGGTGAGCGTGGGGTACCGCGCCGGCTACCGGGGGGAAGGGGAAATATCGTACGCCGGGCCGGGCGCGGCCGACCGGGCGCGGCTGGCCGGACAGATCATGCGGGAGCGACTGGCCCCGGCAATTGACGAACTGCGCATCGACCTGATCGGGGTGGATTCCGTCCACTTCGCCGGTACCCTGGAGGGCGTCACCCGGGAGGTGCGGTTGCGGGTAGCCGGACACACCGGTACCGCCGCACTGGCCGCCAGGGTGGGGGAGGAGGTGGAGGCGCTCTACACCAACGGGCCGGCCGGAGGGGGCGGGGCCCGCAAACTGGTCACCGAAGTGATCGGGATCGTTTCTGTTTTGCTGGACCGCGACCTGGTCCAGCCCCAATTAGAAGTTCTTCGTCCATGAAACTGTACGAGCTTGCTCACTCCCGTGCGGGAGACAAGGGGGATACCCTCATTCTGTCGCTCATCCCCTACGAGGGCGACGATTACGAACGACTCGTGCAGGAAGTGACCCCGGAGCGCGTGGCCGAGCACCTGCGGCAGAGCGTGCGGGGCACCATCAGGCGCTATGAGCTGCCTGGCATCCAGGCATTATTATTTGTCTGTGAACGGGCCCTGCACGGCGGGGTGACAACCTCGCTGGTCACCGACAGCCACGGAAAATGCATGAGCGGAGTACTGCTGGATATGGAGCTATGACTCCACCGGTTCTTCGGGCAGGAGGCCCCGGCCGCGGAGGCGGCGCACGGCCATAATACCGACCATGAGCAGCGGTACGACCAGCAGCACCAGGAGGCCCCAGAACTGAGGAAGTTGGGAAGCCGGGAGGGCCGGAAATTCAGCGAGCAGGAGGTGGGGCATCCTGGAAGATACGCTTTTACGCGGGTATAGGGCGCCCTAGTGCTGATCCGCCCCGGCACCCGCGCGCGCGCCACCCTGAATTTGCCTGGCCTACGCTTCCCTACCGCACCTGGGCGGAAAATTGTTCCCTTCTCCGGTACGCAGGTACGATGTGGCGGGTGGTACCGTTGGTATGTAGCTGTCCGACCCACCTAACCCGGTATGAAGTATTTCCTCTTGTTCGTCTTCGTGTTCTGTGCCGGCAGCGTGTCCGCCCAGGTTGAAGTATCTCCGCAAACCGCCAAGCCCTGGACCTACTGGTGGTGGATGGGAAGCGCGGTGAACCGTGAGGGGATCAGCCGGGAGTTGCGGCAGTTCGCGGATTCGGGGCTGGGCGGGGTACACATCATCCCGATCTACGGGGCGAAGGGCTACGAGGACCAGTTCCTGGACTTCTTCTCCGAGGAATGGCTGGAGATGGTGCAGTTCACCATCGAGGAGGCGGCGGAGTTGGGTATGGGCGTGGACCTCAGCCTGGCCGCCGGGTGGCCCTACGGTGGTCCCTGGCTCGGGCGCGAGGATGTAGCAATGCGGGGAGAAATGATCAATATTCCGCTACTGGACGTGAGGGAGATGTACTTCGACCCCGAGGCGATCCGCGCGCGGAACGGATTCGTGGAATTGCTGTCCGCCTTTCTCATCAGTGAGGGTCGCATGATCGATCTGACGCACCGGCTGAGCGAACCGGCGGTGAGCCTACCGCTGACGCGCGGCGACTGGCAGTTCCGCGCCTTCGGCATGAAGCCCACCGGGCAGCAGGTGAAGCGGGCCGGCCCGGGCGGTGAGGGACCGGTGGTGAACTACCTGAGCCGGCCCGCGGTGGGCCACTACCTCGAGCACTTCGACTCCATCCTGGCCTTGACGGCCTTTCCGATCACGCCCCGCGCTTTCCACCACGAGAGCTATGAGGCTTACGATGCGGGCTTCACCCCGGGGCTCGTCGACAGCTTCCTAAGTTTTCACGAATACCCGCTCACGGCCTTCGCGCCGCTGACGCCCGGGGAACTGAAGTCGGATGATTCCCTGCTCATCCACGACGTGCGGCTGTTGATTGATCACCTGCTATACAACGCCTTCGCCAAGCAATGGACCAAATGGACCAAGCGCATGGGGGCCACCTCCCGCTACCAGGCGCACGGCAGCCCGGCAAACATCTTGGATCTCTACGCCCTGGCGGGCATCCCGGAAACCGAGGCCTTCGGGTGCAGCGGCTTCCCCATCCCGGGGCTGAACTGCGACTCCGACTACAATGCCGAGCGCTTCGAGCGGCCGGAACCCCTGATGATGAAGTTCGCCAGTTCGCCGGCCCACCTGCTCGGCAAGCCGCTGGTGAGCGGTGAGGTGGGCACTTGGCTCGCCAATCACTTCAAGCTCTCCCTGCGGAAAGTGAAACCCGAGATCGACCAGCTCTTCGTGGGAGGGGTTAACCATATATTCTACCAGGGGTCTACCTACTCCCCGCCCGAGGCCGGGTATCCCGGCTGGCTCAACTACGCGGCCTCCAATTTCGGGGCTTCGGCCGCTTTCCACGACGAGCTTCCCCTGCTGAACCGCTACGTCACCCGCTGCCAGGAAAAGCTGCAGGCGGCCCGGCCGGACAATGACGTACTGGTCTTTTTTCCCCTGCCGGACTACTGGGCAAAACGTCCGCTGCCGGTACTGCGCTACCTGGACGTCCATGACCACCGCGACTGGTTTGATGAGACCAGCTTCGGAAGCCTCACCCGCCGCCTGAGCGAGGCCGGCTACGCCTTCGACTACCTATCCAACCGGCAGTTGCTGCGGCTGGAGGTGGACGAATCGGGGGGGCTGCAGGTGCCGGGGGGCAGCGGCCGCTACCGGACGATCGTGATCCCCGAAATAGACTACGTCGACTACCGCAGTATGCGGGTGCTTCAGCGGCTGGCCAGCCAGGGGGTAACCCTGGTCTTCGAAAACCATCTACCGGTGGATTACGCCGATATGACCCACTACCAGAGTGAGGAAACGCCGGCCGGCAGGATGCGGGGCGCGCGGGTGCGGGAGCGGGTGGTGGTGAGCCGGGACGTGGTCCGTGACCTGGACCGCGTAGTGCCGGACGTCCGCCGGGAAAATCTCCGGGAGGCCGGTATGCAGTTCATCCGGAAGGAGACGCCAACCGGTACCCTCTACTTCGTGGTCAACTTGGGAGCCACTGCCGTCACCGCGCCGTTCCGGCTCAACACCCGCGACCCCTACGTGACGGTAACGGATCCGCTGACCGGAAAAATCGGCTACCTGGAAACGGCAGAAGCCTTGCGGCTCGACCTGCCCCCGGGAAAATCCTACTTCCTGGAAACCACCCGGGAGTTGCCGGACCTGCCACCGTGGATCGATCTCGGGGTAGCGGACCGGTACGCCCTTACCGGTCCCTGGGAGGTGAGCTTCACCGATGGCCGTGGCGACACCCCCGCCACCGTCTTTCATCCGGAGCAACTGACGACCTGGACGCGCTGGGGGAACGATACCCTGGAATCTTTCGCGGGCAAGGCACGCTACCGTACCACCTTTACGCTGGATTCCGTGCTAGCCGGTGAATATCGGCTGGTGCTGGACCGGGTTCACGAATCGGCGGAGGTGATCCTCAACGGGGTTTCACAGGGTACCGTGTGGTCGTTTCCGAATACGCTGAAGCTGGGGCGGCAGAACCTGCGCCGGGAGAACGTACTCGAACTCGTCGTCCAGAATCTCGACGCGAATTACCTGCGTAAATACGATACGGAACATCCGGAATGGAAAAATTTCTACGACGTCAATTTTGTGGGAATCACCTACCGCCCCTTCTCCGCGGGCTGGTGGGACCTGATGGATTCGGGGGTGATCGGCCCGGTCGTTCTTGAACGCCGCACGGCCTCCGGTACCGACGCGGATGCCGGCTTTTGATGCCCGATAACCCGGACCCTTTCGAGCAGCCAAGGCATGAACTTCCGTGGCAGGCGGCGGCGTTGGGTGTAGTATGGAAGAGCAACGCGATATACCGGCGGAGGCTGAAGCGTCCGGTGTGACCGGCCGGGCGGTGGAGACCTACAAATGGTGGAACAATCTGGCCACCATCAACGCCGAGGACCCTTTGCTGGTCGGCCTGGCCAAACTAGGCCTCCGGCTCGTGGGTATCCTGGTATTGCTGGCGCTCTCTCCCCTCATTATTCTCGGACTGTTGGTCGCCTTCATCACGGTGCTGTGATGGTATACCGCAATCCCTACTGGTGGGCGGCGGTAGTAGCCTTCACCCTCCACCAGGTGGTTCAGTGGGGCTTCGGATGGTCGACCCCTTTCCTCGACGATTACCTGGACCCCCTGCTCTGCCCGATCATACTACTGGGTTTGTGGCTGCTGGAGCGCCGGATCATCTTTCACGTACCCCGGTTGACCGTCCTCGAAACGGGGGTGGCCACCCTGTTGCTGGCCGTGCTCTTCGAGGAAGTCTATCCCCGCTTTCAGGAAGGCTTCCAACGCGACGTGGCTGACTACCTCTTCTACGCGCTTGGGGGGATCTACTTCTATATATTGGTCAACCGCGGCGGGTTACCGCCCCCCGCATGAAATCCCGTATTCTAAGCCTGCTTTTTTTCTGTTACCCGTTCTCTGGTTTGCCCAGACCTACTCCGGTGATAGTACCTCCGGGGCCAACCAGGTACCTATCGCCGAGATCGAGGCCGGCCCTACCACCGGTGCCCTGCAGGCTACCCTGTACAAGTTCACTGATGAGTACTACGCAGTACACCAGTTGCACTGGAACCTTGCCGGGCCACTCTTCACTAGCCCAGGAATCCAAACTGACTCCCGCTACCCCGACCGGATTCGTAACCGACAAGCAGTCCTTCGAGATCCTGGCTGCCCGTCATAAGCAACTGTCGGATAATCCCGCCGAGCGGATGACTACCACCGGCGAAACCGACCTCGTCACCCAGGACCTGCTGATCTCCGTGGAATACATGATAGATACCCAGCTTTGGGAGCTTCGTTCCTTTATGAAGTAACGGGTAGAACCTAAACCCATAGTTAAATCGTTTCACGGGGGTGAAAGTCCCTTATCCTGATGACGAAGCGGAACGTTTAACCAACCTGCGGGCCTACCGCATTCTGGATACCCTGCCCGAGGATGATTTCGATAACCTTACGGCGATAGCTTCACAGATTTGCCAGACCCCGGTTTCCCTGGTGAGTCTGGTCGACGATGGGCGACAGTGGTTCAAGTCCAACCACGGCCTGCCCGTTGAAATGATCGGTACCGACCGCCAGCTCGCGTTCTGCGCCCATAACATACTTACGCCCAGTAGCCCCCTGGTCGTAAATGATGCCCGTGAGGATGCCAGATTTGCCGACAATACGTTGGTGACCGGGGATCCCCACATCATTTTCTATGCCGGTGTTCCGCTGATCAGCCGGGAGGGCTATGCCCTGGGCAGTCTTTGCGTGATCGATCACCAGCCCCGGGAAATTTCCCCCGGACAACTGGAGGCACTGGACAAACTGGCCCGTCAGGTAGTAAAGCTGTTCGAGCTGCGCCTCTCCCTCCGGGAATCGGAGGAGCGCCTGCACGAACGGGAGGCCGCCTATGGCCTGCTGCGGGACTTCAGCCATATCGTGGCCCACGACCTCAAAGCCCCGATCCGGAACATCCGGCAGGCGGGAGAGATCATCGTTGACGAATTCGCCGCCGATATCTCGGCCGATTTGCGCCACCTGCTGGACATGATCGAGGAGCAGGCCACGGCGGCTTCCGGCCTCATTGACGGGGTACTGCGGTACAGCCAGGCCGCGCGGTCGTTACCGGCGGAGCGCAATCGCGTGGACCTCGAGGAGTTGGTGCGCTTCGCCGAGCGGCAGGCGGGCCGCCATTCCTGCTGCGAGTTGTCTTTCGGTGGAGAAGTGACGGAGCTGTTCAGTTCCCGCGTGGCGCTGCTGCAGATCCTGCAGAACCTGATCGGGAATTCCATCAAGTTCTGTGATAAGGACAAATGCGTCATCTCCATACTTACCCGCCGGCTACCGGGCGGATTGTGCCATATCAGTGTGTCCGATAACGGACCGGGCATCGCGCCGAATAATCTCGCCAGGGTGTTCAACCTGTTCCACAGCGGGGTTAATGCCGATGAGCAGAGCCACGGGGTCGGTCTCTCGATCGTGAAGCGGCTGGTGGAAGCCCTCGGGGGCACCATCAAAGTAGAGTCGGAACTGGGGTGCGGCACCACCTTTCTCTTTACCCTCCCGGAACACGGAACGTCCGTCGCCCCTTTATAAGGGTATGCGCCACCTGTTTTTCCTACTTACCTTCATCTTAGTCGTTCCGCTCCCCGGGCAGTCGGATTCCCTGCCGGCTGACGATACCCTGATCAATGCCCGGCCCGACCGTTTGCCGGACACCATGGCCCTGGGGGGTTATTCCGAGGCCTATTTCCAACTGGAGCGGCTGAATACCGGATTACCGCCCCGCCCGGCCGACATTAATCTGCGGACGCCGCAGGGGGGCCTGGAACACTTCATGCTGGCGGCGCGGTCGGGCGATTTTGAACGGGCGGCCTACGCGCTCAACTTTAACCTGCTGCCCGACCGGGTACAGGCCGACGAGGCCGCCATGCTGGCCGAGAAGCTGTACTACGTCCTCAACAAGCGGGTGTCGATCGACTGGGACAACCTCCCCGACCGGCCGGATGCCCAGGTGAATATGGCCGGTGCGGGCCAGGAGGCGATTGCCGGCAAGCCCCGGCGCAGTATGTCCTTCGGCCGGCTTACCCCCGCAGGCCGTGAGTATCCGCTGTACCTGCAACGGGTGAGGGTAGGGGAGCGGGCCCCGGTATGGGTGGTAGCTCCCTCTACCGTGGAAAACATTGAGACCCTTTACGCCGGTTTCGGGCCCTCCTGGCTGGACCGCCACGTGCCCGAATGGGCCGACCGTACCCTGCTGGGCATCTCGCTCTGGAAGGTGCTCGCCATGCTCTTCCTGACCGGGGGGTGCTGGCTGCTGTACTTCGGGGTCCGTTTCCTCACCCGCCGGCTCCTCAGCCGCAGTGAGAACGAATGGGCCTCCGACCTCAGCGAGAACGTGGCCACGCCCGTGGCCATCGCCCTGGCGGTTTTCGCCTTCTACCTCGGCATGAACGATCTGCTCAGCATCTCCGGCGGCTGGTCACCTTATCTATACGCCTTCCTCCTGGTAGTGGTCGTAGTCACCGTGACCTGGGTGATCATCCGGGTCATCGATTATATCATGGAGCGGCTGGCGGACACCCAGGTGGGGGACATCTCCGACGAGGAAAACATGGACAGCCGCCGTACGCTGACGTCCATTAGCGTGGCCCGACGGGTGATCTCCTTCGTCGTGGTGGTCGTGGGACTGGGCATCGTGGCCGGTCAGTTCCCCGGGCTTCAGAATCTGGGCGTGAGCCTGTTGGCCTCCGCGGGACTGGCGACCATCATTCTCGGTATCGCGGCCCAACCGACCCTGGGCAACATCGTGGCGGGCCTGCAGCTCGCGATCACCAAGCCGGCCCGCATTGGAGACAGCGTGATCTTCGAAGGGGAGTATGGTACCATCGAGGCGATCCGGTTTACCTACCTCGTCATCAAGACCTGGGACGCCCGCCGGCTCATCATCCCGCTCAAGTACTTCATCACCCATCCCTTTGAGAACTGGAGCATGACCGATCCGCATATGATCAAGCCCATCGTGCTGCACGCCGACTATACGGTGGACGTGGAAGAGGTAAGGAAGAAGTTTGCCGAGGTACTGCGCGCCCACGAGCTGTACGACGACGAAAGCGACCCGAAGGTGGAGGTCGTGGACAGTGACAAGGAGGCTCTGATGATCCGCTGCCTCTGCTCCGCCCGCGATGCCAGTAGCGCCTGGCAGCTGCACTGTGAGGTGCGGGAGGTGATGCTGCGGTATCTCGCCAAACTTTCGGCCGGCGCGCGGCTTGCCCGGGAGCGGGTGCAAATCGTGGAAGATTAGGCACTTAAGCGGGCCGTTTCCGGTCCCGTGCGATATTTTCACTGTTTTTCAGTGACTTATGGGGGTCGATGAACAAAAATAAGCCGTGATCCGCTTGTTTGTGTTTGCAGATCCGGTTACCTTTGCGTCCGCTTTCGTGACAGCGTCCCGCGCCGGGTCGTGATCACGGGAGGTTGAATCCGTAAAATCAAGTATTTCCCGTGAATACCCTATCCTACAAGACGCAGTCGGCCAACGTGAATACCGTTGAGCGCAAGTGGCACGTGATCGACGCCGACGGCGAGATCGTAGGCCGCGTCGCCAGCCAGATCGCCCGCGTACTCCGCGGCAAGCACAAGCCCGACTACACCCCCCACTTCGACAACGGCGACCACGTGATCGTCATCAACGCCGAGAAGGTCCGCTTCACCGGACAGAAGGTCAACGACAAGGTGTACCTCCGCCACACCGGCTACCCCGGTGGCCAGCGCAAGGCTACCCCCCGCCAGCTGCTGTCGCGCAAGCCCGAGCTCGTCATCGAGCACGCCGTCCGGGGCATGATGCCCAAGACCAAGCTCGGCCGTGCCCAGTATCGTAAGCTTCACGTCTACGTCGGCGCCGAGCATCCCCACGCCGCCCAGCAACCTCAGGAACTCAAGTAAGGATTGAAGGCGGGAGGAAGTACGGCCCACCAGCCCACTTCAGCCCCTCGATCCATCAATCCATCAATCCTTAATTACCATGGAACAAATCAATGCCATCGGTCGCCGGAAGGCCGCCGTCGCCCGCATCTACCTCATGCAGGGGAAAGGAAATATCACCGTTAACGGTAAGGACTACAAGGAATACTTCCCC
>JBGTHX010000192.1:0-12737 GCA_041746055.1 Lewinella sp.
TTTGCCGAAAGAGTGAATCTGAAGATCCAGGAGATCAAGCGACTGGCCAAGGGCTACCGCAACCAGTACAACTTCAGCCTCATGATTTACTTCCACCTGGGTGGGCTTAACCTGCGGACCCACTGAATTTGACGAAGCACCGTAAAAAATGCGACCATCCGGTATGAGGTGGGGGGCTAAAAACCCGCTACTTAACATAATATAAATTATAGGAAAAAATCAATCTTGAAATTCTACGGCCTCAATCAGCTTCCCGACGAAAGGTCATGGAGTACCCCGTACTTTTCATTAATTATCTGCACCACGTAAGTACTGCCATTGAACTCCGTACGGATCGCGACTTCGTTCACCGTCAGGCCGCCTTGCACCGACAAACCAGCGCCCGGAATTTCCGATTCAGCCTGTCGCTGCTCATGCCAATTTAGCAGGCAATATCCCCGACGCGAAAAGAATCGTCCTCCAGGTAAATTTCGAAGATTCCAAGTGCGGGTGGTAAAAATTCCTGATCGACCGGATTGCCGCTGATTCGGCGGGGCGCATTTCTTCAGTCTCGGTGTATGTTAACCCTAGTAATTTGCTATTTTTCAGCAGGTTATGTACCCTGGCCAACAGTTATATGCAATTGAATCGCTTGGTCAAGAATTTATCGGCGCCGATCTCCAGCCCCTGCACCCGTTGTCCGTGCCCAATCGCGAAAAGCGTTCGAAGGTCAGTTCCTGCTTTGCTTCACGTAGACCCCCCTTGAAGCAAGCAGGACCAGAGCCGAGAGGAAGCAGATCGGGTGACGAGAGTATAAATTTGGCCATTCCGGGGCCGCTGGCTACTTTGATGCGGCAACACGATTGCTTCGCCAGGTCACTCCCAAAGGCCTTAACGCCATACCCCTGTACGAAAATGAATGTATTAACAATAAGTGTGCTGGCACTCCTACTCCTCAGTTGCGGTACCGCCACGGTGGGGGAAGACCCTCCCTCCCCTCCGGAAGAGGCATGGATACCCCTGTTTAACGGAAAGGACCTCGATGGCTGGGAAATCAAGATGGCCGGAAGACCGGTAGGAGAAAACTTCCGCAATACCTGGCGGGTGGAGGACGGCATGATCCGGGTCAGCTATGCCGATTACGACAGTTTCGATAACGCCTATGGCCACATGTACTACAAGCAGCCCTATTCCCGCTACAAATTGCGCTTCGAGTACCGGTTCACGGGCGACCAGACGCCCGGGGGGGCAGCCTGGAACGTGAGAAACAGTGGAGTAATGCTTCATTCCCAGTCCGCCGAAAGCAATGAACTGGGACAAAACTTCCCCGTTTCCGTCGAGATGCAATTACTCGGCGGTTTGGGCAACGGGGCCCGCGCTACCGGTAACGTCTGTACCCCCGGCACCGCGGTGATGATGGGCGATACGGTTAATTACAACCACTGCGTTAATTCAACCTCGAAAACCTACGACGGTGACGGCTGGATCCAGGCGGAAGCAATCGTGCTCGGTGGCGAAGCCATGCACTTTCTCATTGAGGGTGACACCGTGCTGAGCTTTCAGCAGCCGCAGGTGGGCGGTGACTTCTCCGCTGCCGGGATGAGCCCGGACGGTGCCGGCGATGGCGAGGGAGTGATTTCCGCCGCCGAGTGGAAACGGCGTGACGGAGAGATTCTCCGGGAGGGCTACATTGCGCTCCAGGCCGAAAGCCACCCGATCGACTTCCGGAACATTGAGTTGCTCGATCTGGGCAAAAACTGATGCATGTCCCCTACCCTCCGCTACCCGCTGTTCCTTCTATGGGCCTGCCTGCTGAACACCGCCTGCGCGGAAGGTCAGGACAGCCCGGCGCCCGACTACCCGACCTTCCCACAGTCCGACGTCGAAGCGGCAATGCCGGATTACCAGGCAGCAAGCCTGACCACCCGGCGGTTTAAGCCGGCCGATATCCAGCAGCTGATCGGTGGGCTGGACGGCAGTTTCACGGTCGATACGGCAGGACGGTCGGTGGAGGGAAGGCCCATCTTCCGAATCGCCTGGGGAACCGGCCCCGTGGAAGTGCTCCTGTGGTCTCAGATGCACGGCGACGAGCCCACCGCCACGGCTGCGCTGTTCGACCTGTTCAACTTTCTATCCGGCTCGGGTGACGGGCTGGACAGCCTCAGGGACATTATCGGGAGCCGCCTGCACCTCACCTTCCTGCCCATGCTAAATCCCGACGGTGCCCAGCGCTACCAGCGCCGGAATGCCCTGGGTATCGACCTGAACCGGGATGCCCTCCACCTCACTAGTCCGGAAGCCCGTATCCTGAAGGATGAACGCGATCGGCTCGACGCGGATTGGGGTTTCAACCTACACGACCAGGGGATCTACTATTCGGTAGGCTTTCCCGGCGTGAAGGGCTGCGTCATCTCCATCCTCGCACCGGCCTTCGACTGGGAAAAATCGATGAGCGAGAAGCGGGAGGATGCCGCTCAGGTCATCGCCCTCATGGACCGGCTATGGCAGGAGAAAGTACCCGGACAGATCGGACGGTACAACGACGCGTTCGAGCCCCGGGCCTTCGGCGATAACCTGCAGAAGTGGGGCACGCGCACCATCCTGATCGAATCCGGGGGTTACCCCGGGGATCCGGAGAAGCAGGAGATCCGCAAGCTCAATGTCCTCGGACTACTAGCCGGTCTTCACGGTATAGCGACCGGAGGATACGAGCAGTATACCCTCCCGGACTACCTAAGCATTCCGGAGAACGAGAGCAACGGAATGCATGCCCTTATCCTGGAGAACGCCCGGATCGATCGCCGGGAGGGCAGTTTCGTGATGGACATCGGTTTTCGACTGGGCGAGCGAACACTTACTCCCGATACCCGGGAATTCACCTCTTCCGCCTTCATCAGTGACCTCGGTGACCTTTCCCCCTTCGGGGCATTCGAGCGAGTAGATCTGGAAGGGATGCGCGTCGTCCCCGGAAAAGCCTTTCCCGAGGAGGTCAGTGCCGACGGACTTGGCCGATTAGACCCGGAAGCACTATACCGCAGGGGGTACACGGCGGTGAACACCCGCACTACCCTACCCGATCCGCCGCCGACCGATGCGCTACGCCTTTTGGGTCCTTCGGGGTCTCTCCGGCAGGACCTCGACACGGGAGCGGTGGTGGACCTGCTGATTTACGACGCGACGGACCGCCTGGTCATGGTAGTCATCAACGGTAAACTGATCAGACTGACTGAATGAGGCGGGTACGCGGGTGCCGGGGGCTTTAAGAATGGCGAAGACTGTAAGTACTTTTGCAAGTACACCGGTCTAAGTAAGCAACATATAGCTTTTTCAAAAAAAGAAAATATTGGATAAGTAAAGATGAGTCCTTCGTCGCGCAACCGATTGTGTCAATAGTAATGGTGCTTTATCCAAATATTATGTTTGTCACTTGGACAATTCATAAAATTATTTCTTCTTTGCCAGGCCTCCGCCCAAAAGGAAATTAACAGTACTTTAGTCACCAATTCCCAACGATCGTTCTGTCAGCGCTCGATTGAGCAATAGATTCACGGTAATAGGGGAAAGTTGATTTGTTTTCCTTCCTTTGGCTTATATCATGCAAACTAGTATCTAATGAAGCATCAACCATTCTACAGGTCCGCACTGACCCTGCTTGCGGTCCTGTTCACTCTTTCCCTCAGCGCGCAGATGAGGACCATCTCGGGTACCCTGACCGACGAAGGCACCGGCGACCCCCTGATCGGAGCCAGCGTGTTGGTGAAGGGAACCACCCGGGGCACCGTTACCGACCTCGACGGATTCTACTCGGTAGAGGCGGCTCCCGAAGAGACGCTCGTCATTTCCTATACCGGCTACGGAACGAAGGAGGTGCCCGTCGGCGACAACGAGACCATATCACTCAGCCTGGCCAGTGGCGAACTGCTGGACGAGGTAGTGGTCGTCGCCTACGGCAAGCAGAAAAAAGCCACCGTCACCGGTGCAGTCGTGTCGGTCTCCGGCGGACAGCTCGCCGAATCCCCGTCCGTTAACCTCGGTGCCTCGCTCGCGGGTCGCCTTCCCGGCGTGGTAGTCATCCAGTCGAGCGGTGAGCCGGGCTACGACAACGCCTCGATCAACATCCGCGGTCAGAACACCCTGGGCAACAGCAGCCCGCTTATCGTCATCGACGGCGTTCCCGACCGGGCCGGTGGACTATCTCGCCTGAATCCCCAGGACATCGAGTCCATTTCCGTACTTAAGGATGCCTCCGCGGCCATCTACGGAGCCCGCGCCGCCAACGGCGCCATCCTGATTACCACCAAGCGCGGTACTACGGGTAAGCCCTCGGTGAGCTACGACTTCAACCAGGGCTGGGCCCAGCCGACCGTCATCCCCGACATGTCGAACGCCTCGGAGTACGGCCGCATCATCAACGAGCTCCAGATCTATCAGTCCGGCGTACCCGTCGACGAGTGGAGCGCCGCCTGGAACGCGCTGGAGGAGACCGGTGTGTATACCTCCCCCACTGACGGTGTGAACCCCATTAACGCCCCCCATTCCCCCGAAGACCTGCGGCTCTACGCCGACGGTTCCGACCCTTGGGGCCACCCCGATACCGACTGGTTCGGCGATGCCTTTGTAAAGTGGGCTCCCCAGGGCCGCCACACCCTGCAGGTTGACGGCGGCACCGACAACGTCCGCTACCTGGCGTCCCTTGGGCACACCACCCAGGACGCCTTCTACAAGAACTCGGCCACCAACTACAAGCAGTATGACATGCGCATCAACTTGGATGCAAACGTCAGTGATTACATCTCCACGAGCCTCGGCGTGTTGCTGCGCCGGGAGAACCGCAATTTCCCCACGGAAAGCGCCGGTTCCATCTTCCGGATGCTGATGCGCGGCAAGCCCTTCGAGCCGGAGGTATGGCCCAATGGCCTGCCCGGTCCCGATATCGAGAACGGACAGAACCCCTACGTGATCACGACGAACGCCACGGGCTACGACAAGGACGTCCGCGACTTTATCCAGACCAACGGTAGCCTGACCCTCTCCCAGCCCTGGGTAGACGGCCTGGCCCTAACCCTCTCCGCCGCCGTGGACCAGCAGGTCAACAGCCGCAAGCGCTGGCAGACCCCCTGGATGCTTTACAGCTGGGACGGACAGACCTACGACTCCGAAGGCGTACCGATGCTGGAGGGAGCCATTCGCTCCAACTTTAAGGACCCCCGCCTCTTCCAGGCCGACGAGCGCATCCTCAATACCAACCTGTCGGCCCGCCTCAACTACGACGTAGAGCTTCCCGGAGACCACACCCTCGGCCTGATGGCCGGTGTGACCCGCGAAACCTTCGACGGCACCAACTTCTCGGCTTTCCGCCGGAACTACATCTCCACTGCCGTCGACCAGCTGTTCGCAGGCGGTAACCTCAACCAGGACAACGGCGGCTCGGCCTACACCCGCGCCCGCCTCGGCTACTACGGCCGGGTGCAGTACGACTATAAAGACAAGTACCTCGCCGAGTTTATCTGGCGCTACGACGGTTCCTACATCTTCCCCGAGAACCAGCGATTCGGCTTCTTCCCCGGGGTACTTCTGGGCTGGACGGCCAGCAACGAAGACTTCTTTAATGTCTCCGGTATTGACTTCCTGAAGATCCGCGCCAGCTACGGCCAGATGGGTAACGACCAGGTGTTCTTCAATAATCAACTGCAGGAATACGCCTTCCTTTCCACCTACGGCTTCGGCAACTACCCCATTGGCGGTGCCAACGTGACCACCCTGCGTGAGCAACTGCTGGCTAATCCCAACTTCACCTGGGAACGGGCCAACAACTACAACGTCGGCGTCGACGCGGTCCTGTTTAACAACCGCGTGGATATCACCCTGGAGGCCTTCCGCAACCTGCGCACCCAGATCCTTATCCAGCAAACCGGTTCCACCCCCGCATCCTCCGGTATCAGCAGCCTCCTTCCCCCGGTCAACGCCGGTGAGGTGGAAAACCGCGGCTTCGAGTTTAACCTGGGCTACAATGGCAATGCCGACAACGCGTTCCAGTACCGCTTCGGCATCAACGGCGGCTACGCCAAGAACCAGGTGAACTTCATGGACGAGATCAGCGGTGCCCCCGACTACCAGCTGCAGGAGGGCAAGCCCATCGGCGCATTCCTCGTATACGAGTCGGACGGCGTGTTTGTCGATCAGCAGGACATCAACAACAGCGAGCTGGACTACTCTTCGGTCACGGGTAACCTGCGTCCCGGCGACATGAAGTTCGTGGACCAGAACGGCGACGGCAAGATCAACGGCGACGACCAGATCCGCATCGACGACAACGGAACCCCGACCTTCAACTTCGGCGCCAACTTCCGCGCCAGCTACGGCGGATTCGACCTCAATATGCTGCTGCAGGGCGCCACCGGCTCCTCCCTGCGGGTGCAGACGGAATCCGGCACCATCGGTAACTTCCTCAAGTACAGCTACGACAACCGCTGGAGCATCGCCAATCCGAGCAGTGAGCACCCGCGTCTCGCCGAACGGGGTAACACCTACTACACCGGTGGCAACTACGGCAATAACACCTACTGGCTCTTCAGTAAGGACTATATCCGTCTGAAGACCGTCGAGCTGGGTTACACCCTGCCCACCAACATCACGCAGCGCGTTCGTCTGAGCCAAGTACGTGCCTACATCAGCGCGTTCAACCTCTTCACCATCGACAGCCTAGGCTTCTACGATCCCGAGAGCACCAACAGCAGCGGACAGTACTATCCGCAATCCCGTGTGCTCAACTTCGGACTCAACATCACCCTTTAATCATGCAAACCCAACCGACCATGTCCATTTTATATAAGACCGGTTACCGCTTGCTTACCGTGATGGGGGCCTGTGCCGTACTGCTCTTCTGCGCGTGTAACGACGAATTCCTGAACACGGAACCGCTCAACAGCATCTCCAGCCAGGCCACCTGGGCCGACGGTCCGCTTTCGGAAGCCTTCGTGTTCAACGTCTACTCCTATCTCGGACGCGGCGGCTTCGACGAGCAGATGCTCGCCAGCCTCACCGACGAGACGCTCTTCACCCACCCCGGCCGCCGGATCGATATCTTCAACGAGGGTAACGAAGCCCCGGACAATACCGCCTGGACCAGTGGCACCTACTCCTACGGCAATATGTACTCCGCCATCCGGCAGGCCAACATCGCCCTGATGGAGCTCCCCAATGCCACCTTCCAGGACGATGAATTGCGTGACCGGCTCATGGGCGAAGCCCACTTCCTGCGCGGCTACTACTACCATCAGCTGGCGCGCTTCTACGGAGGCGTACCGCTCATCGCTGAGCCATACGGCCTCAATGAGGACTATTCCATTGCCCGCGGTACCTGGGAAGAGACGGTAAACTTCATCGTGTCCGATCTCGACCAGGCCGCCACCCTGCTCAATGGCAAGCCGACCGCCCGGGGCCGCGCTTCGGTCCTCACCGCCCAGGCGCTGAAGGCCCGCGTACTTCTGTATGCCGCATCCGACGAGCATGACGCCTCCAAACTGAGTGCCGCTTCCTCCACCATGGCCTCCTACCCCAACCTCGAACTCGTCGCTTACACCAGCGGTGACCAGATGGCCCGGTGGCAGGCAGCCCGCGACGCGGCCAAGGTGGTGATGGATGCTACCAGCGGCTACCAACTCGACCTGACCGAACCCGTTTCCGCCGAGCAGGGCACGCTCAACGCGATCTCCATCGCCATGGGCGGAGGCAGTGCCGCCCCCGGCGTCGACGCCCTCGGTGCCAGCGAGCTGATCTTCGAACGCTCGGTGGCCGGCACCTACAACGAAACCCTCTTCGGCATGTACAACGGCCCGAACGGTTACCACAACTGGGCCGGTAACACCCCGATCGGTGCGCTGGTCGACGACTTCGAAATGATGGACGGTACGCCCTTCGACTGGAGCGACTCGGAAACTGCCGCCAATCCCTACGATAACCGCGATCCCCGTTTCTACGCGAATATCCTGTACGACGGTGCCCCCTGGAAGCCCCGGCCCGCCGACGTAATCGCCCGCGACCCCTACGGTGAGATCCAGACCGGCAAGTACGACTCCGGTGCCACCAACGACAGCGGCGAGACCATCTACATCGCCGGTCTCGACACCCGCGAGTCCTCGGTGGAAGATTGGAACGGTTCGCGTACCCACTACTACACCCGCAAGTTCGCCAACCCCGATCCCGCGATCCTGGACAACCTCTCCAGCTTCAACACCGTCCCCTGGCCCTTTATCCGCTACACCGAAATGGTCCTCAGCTACATCGAGGCCAGCCTCGAGCTCGGTGAGGAGAGTGAGGCCCTGGACTGGCTGAACCGCATCCGCTTCCGCGCCGGTATGCCCGCCCTCACCGAAAGTGGAGACGCCCTGATGGACCGCTACCGCAACGAGCGCCGCATCGAGCTGGCCTTCGAGGAGCACCGCTACCACGATGTCCGCCGTTGGCTGATCGCCGAGCAGACCCAGGGCGTCACCCTGAAGGGAGTAAACGTCACGGCCGATCTCAAGCCCGGTAAGTCGGTCAACGAGCCCTACTTCTACGATCCCGAAACCTACGACTACACCTACGTACCGACCACCGTACCGGAAGAAGACCGGATGTGGAACGACAAGATGTTCTTCCGCCCGATCGACCGCAACGAGATCAACCGCAACGAGCTGCTGATCCAGAACCCCGGTTACTAGGTCATCCCGCTTACCCTTAAGGTCCGTTTTCGTCGCTGACGGAAACGGACCTTTTATTTTGTACCCTACCCTCCGTTATCTTGCCATCCATGCGCCACCCCTCCCCGTCCATTCTCATGCTGCTGCTCGGCCTGCTGATCACCGGATGCGCGCAGGAGGACCAGGCCGAAGTGCCCGAAACACAGGCGCCCCCCCGCTTCACGCTGATCGATCCGGCCGCCAGCGGCCTCCACTTTGCCAACCAGCTGACCGAAGGCCCCAACACCAATATTCTGATGTATGAGTACTTCTATAATGGAGGAGGGGTGGCAACGGCGGATTTCGACGGGGACGGACTGACCGATCTCTACTTCACCGGTAACATGACGCCCAACCACCTCTACCTGAACCGGGGCGATCTCCGCTTCGAGGAGGTAACCGAGGCGAGCGGTACCGCGGGCCGGCCCGGGCCCTGGACGACCGGCGTCACCGTGGTCGACCTGAATGCCGACGGACGGCCTGACCTCTACGTCTCCAACTCGGGCATGCTGCCACCCGACAAGCGGCGCAATCAACTCTTCCTTAACGAGCGCAATGACGCCGCCGGCATCCCCGTGTTCCGGGAGGCCGCCGCCGAATACGGCCTGGACCTGCCCTCCTTTACCAACCAGGCTTATTTCGTGGACTACGACGGAGACGGAGACCTGGACGCGCTGATGCTCAACCATAACCCCAAGGCCCTCCCGATCCTCAACGTCGAGAAGACCGCACAGCTATTAGGCACGCCTGATCCGGAGCGGGGACTGAGGCTGTACCGGAACGATGGGTCCCGCTTCACGGACGTGACCGAAGCAGCGGGCCTCAACGGCTCGGCCCTGAGTTACGGTCTGGGCCTCGCCCTCACCGACCTCAACGACGACGGATTCCCGGACTCCTACGTATCGAACGACTACGAGGTCCCCGATTACCTCTACGTCAATAACGGTGACGGCACCTTCACCGATCAGCTGGCCGACCGCATAGACCATACCAGCCACTTCTCCATGGGCAGCGATATCGCGGACGTGAATAATGACGGAGCGCCCGACATCTTCACCCTGGACATGCTCCCGGACGAAGACCGCCGCCGGAAGCTGCTCATGGCCGACGACAACCGCTCCCGCCACGACCTCAACCGCGCCAGCGGGTTCCCGGAACAGCGGATGCGCAATATGCTGCAGCTCAACCGCGGTGACGGCACCTTCGCCGAAGTAGGACAACTCGCGGGGGTCGCGGCCACCGACTGGAGCTGGTCGGCCCTGCTCGCTGACCTCGACAATGACGGCTTCAAGGACCTGCACGTTACCAACGGCTACGTCCGCGACTACACGAACATGGACTTCATCAAGTACATGGACGATTTTGTCCGCACGCGTGGCCGGCTGCAGCGCGCGGACGTCCTGGAATTGCTCAAACATATGGAAGCCTCCGAGATCTCCAACTTCGCCTTCGCGAATACCGGAGGTTACGCCTTCGAGGACCGCACCGCCGCTTGGGGACTGCAGCGCCCCAGTAACAGCAATGGGGCAGTGGCCGCGGACCTGGATAACGACGGCGATCTCGATCTCGTCGTAAGCAACAACAACGGCCCCGCCTTCCTCTACAAGAATGGCACGGAGCAGACCCACTTCCTGCAGGTGCAACTGAGCGGGGATGCGCCCAACACCTCGGCCATCGGTGCCGTCGTGACCCTCCATTACGACTCCAGCCTCCAGCGGCAGGAACTCTACCCCAACCGGGGTTACCTCTCCGCCGGTCCGACGGTACTCCACTTCGGGCTCGGGGCGGGGACGCAGGTGCCAAGGCTTACCGTGCGGTGGCCGGGCGGTAAAACCAGGGAGTTCAGAGAGGTGGCCGCCGATCAGCGGCTTACGCTGACCGAATCGGATGGAGCGGAGGTGACCGACACCCCCACGGAAGCCGTAGCGACCCTCCTGGAGGCGATGCAGTTACCCTTCAACTGGAAGGGCACCCCGGTGGGGTATCGTGACTTCGACCGGCAGGCGCTGCTGCCCCGGGAAATTTCCGCGGGTGGCCCCACGCTGGTAGCCGGTGACGTCAACGGCGACGGCCGGGAAGACCTCATCGTGGGAAACCAGCGCCGGGACGGTCTGCAACTATTTACCGCGACTACGGGAGGCGGTTTCACCAGCCAGTCCTTACCCGCGGGGGGAGGAACGGCAGATTTCCGGTACTCCGCGCTCGCGCTTGCCGACTTTACCGGCGATGGCGTTCCCGACCTGTACGTGGGACGCGGGGGCTACCACGCCCTCGGGGGCGAAAGTGCAGAACTGAAAGATATGGTCCTGGTCAACGACGGAGGCGGCAACTTCCGGGAAAGCGACCTACTACCCGCTCTGGCGTCGAATACCTCAACCGTCGCGGTCGACACCGCTGCAGGTCAGCGCCTCCTTTTCGTGGGGGGATACGCCATACCCGGTAGCTATCCCCTGTCTACTCCGAGCTACTTGCTCGAAATAGATAAGGAAGGAAAATTTCAGCCGCTCCCCGCCCCCCTTCTGGACGAGCTCGGTCTGGTCACGGACGCCATTTGGGCCGACCTGGAGGGTGACGGGACGGCCGAGCTAATCGTAGCGGGTGAATGGATGCCGATTAGGATCTTTAGCGTAGTGGATGGGGCAGTGTCTGATGTTACCGAAAAATTCCTCCCCGGGTCGGCCGGCGGATGGTGGAATACCCTCGCCGTTGCTGACTTCAACGGGGACGGGCGGTTAGACCTGCTAGCCGGCAACGAGGGCAGCAACAATCTATTCGGCGTTACCGATTCCACCCCGGCCTCACTGTACGCCGCTGACCAGGATGGCAACGGTTCCGTGGACCCACTCTTCAGCTACTACGTGAATGGTGAGCTACGTCCCGATCTAACCCGGGACGAACTGGTCGGACAATTGGCCAAGCAACGGGGGCGCTATCCGGACTACAAAAGCTACGCCGGCGTAACTACCGGAGAGTTAGTAAGCGAACTGAAGGCGGAAGGAAAGCGGTTGGAAGCCGGCAACCTTGCTACCACGCTATACCTCCAGCGGGAGGACGGCAGGATGGTCCAGACAGCCCTTCCCGTGGAGGCACAGTACGCTCCCGTGCACGTGATCATTCCAGTGGACGTCGACCGCGATGGGGACCTGGACCTCATTCTCGCCGGAAATGAATCTCGGGCCCGGCTACGCTACGGCAGTTCCGATGCCAACCACGGCATCCTTCTCCGCAATGACGGCGATGGCCATTTCTCCTACGTCGCCCAGCCCGCCTCGGGCCTGAACCTTCGGGGTGACGTGCGCTCCGGCGTGCCTCTAGGCGATCGGCTGCTGTTCGGAGTTGACGGACTTAGGATCGATGGCTACCGGCTGGGCGACGCGCAACTTACGCGCTAAGGTGGACCCGGCGGGGGGAGCTACTTACCTTTGTGCTCCCATGGACGACCTCCCGGCATACCTGCATCCGCTGCCCCCCCGTACTGAGGGGATGCAAGCCCCCGAGCGCTTCACGTTCCCGATGCACTACCGGCCGCATCCACTGGCCCTGGCGGCGGCCGAAAATTTGCAGGCCCATCTGGAGGGCGACCGTAGCTGGCAGCATGATTTCGGCATTACGGACCACTCCACGGGGGCCCGGGGAAAGATGTTCGGGGTCCTGGTCGTACGGGTACCGGGGGGTAAGCTGGCCTACCTGGCGGCCTACTCCGGCAAACTCGCCGATAGCAATCACCTGCCGGGCTTCGTCCCTCCGGTTTACGACCTCTTAGATGAAGCGGGCTTCTACCGGAAGGGAGAAGCGAAGATCAACCGCGTAACCGAGGAATTGGAAGCCCACCGGTCATCCACGGAATTTAGGGCAGCGGTGCAGTTCCTGGAGGAGACGCGCCGGGAAGTGGAAGAAACCCTGAAGGAAGAACAGCGATCGGTGCGGGAAGCGAAGGCATGCCGCAAAAAACGGAGGGCCGAAGCCGCCGGGACGCTGGATGCCCCACAACTGGCGCGACTGGAAAAAGAATTATCCGGAGAGAGCATTCGCCGG
>JBGTHX010000193.1:0-3978 GCA_041746055.1 Lewinella sp.
GAAGACAAAAGGAGACGCTAGGCACCCGACCCGCCGTACGCGTACGGATGGAAGGAGACGAGCTGGAGTTCCTCTAGCTAGCCCCGCCGCCGTATCTTGGCCCGCCCCAGTACAACGGCGTGCCCTATGATCGACCAGCTAGAAGCTATTTTCAACCGCTTCAAGGACCTCGAGGTCCAGCTCTCCGACCCGGAGATCATTACCGACCAGGATCGCTTTACCCGCGTTAACAAGGACTACGGCAAACTCAAGCCGGTAGCTGATACGTACCTCGTGTACAAGGACCTGACGGACAACCTCCGCAGTGCCGAGTCCATGCGCAAGGATCCCGATCCGGAAATGCGGGAGATGGCCCAGCTCGAATACGAAGATTTGCGGGAACAGAAGGAGGCGCTCGACGAGCGCGTCCGGATCATGCTGATCCCTAAGGACCCGGAAGACGAGCGCGACATCATCATGGAGATCCGTAGCGGTACCGGCGGCGATGAGGCCGCCCTCTTCGCCGGCGACCTCTTCGACATGTACAGGCGCTACGTGGAATCCGTGGGCTGGAAAGTCGAGGTCATCGACGAGAACGAAGGCACCGCCGGCGGCTACTCCAAGGTGGTCTTCGAGGTGCACGGCGACGACGTGTACAGCAGCCTCAAGTTCGAGTCGGGTGTACACCGCGTACAGCGGGTACCGAAGACGGAAAGCCAGGGACGTGTCCACACCTCCGCCGCCACCGTGGCCGTGCTGGCCAAAGTCGAGGAATCGGACATCAACATCAATAAAGCCGACCTTAAGATCGACACCTTCCGCGCTTCCGGTGCGGGCGGACAGCACGTCAACAAGACGGAATCCGCCATCCGTATTACCCACCTTCCTACCGGGATCGTGAGCGAGAGCCAGGACGGCCGCAGCCAGCACAAGAACAAGGAGATCGCCATGGCGCAGCTATACCGCCGCATCAAGGACGCCCAGGATACGGCCGCCGCCAACGAGCTCGCCAGCGCCCGCAAATCCCTCGTGGGCAGCGGCGACCGCAGCGAGAAGATCCGCACCTACAACTACCCGCAGAACCGCGTCACCGACCACCGCATCAACCTGACGCTGCACAGCCTGGATAAGGTGATGGCCGGCAACCTGGAGCCCATCGTTGAAGGCCTGCAGCTGGCGGAGAACACGGAGAAAATGAAGGAAGGCATCTGATATGAAAACGATCGCCCTCTACCTTACTCTCGTTTGCCTACTCTTCTCGGCTACCTCGTGCAATCCCGCCCGGCGGCAGGCCCGCGCCACCTTTGCCGGCGAGCCGGCGACCACCGTCATTCTGGTCCGCCACGCCGAGAAAGACTACGGCGACGATCCCATACTGACGCCGGAGGGCACCGAGCGGGCGCGCCGCCTCGCCGAAATGCTGGCCAAGACCGAACTTACGGCCGTGTACAGCAGCGATACCCGCCGCACCCGGCTTACGGCCGCCCCCACCGCGGAGGATCACGACCTGCACACGCGGATCTACGACGTCCACGAGCTTGGCGCCTTCGCCCACCGGCTCCGGCAGATGCACCGGGGCGAAACGGTGCTGGTAGTCGGCCATAGCAACACCACCCCCGCCCTGGCTAACTATCTGGCCGATACGGACACCGAGGCCCGCTTCAGCGAACTGGATTACGGAAACCTGCTGGTGGTGACCCTGCCCCCCGCCGGGGCCCCGCGGATCCTCAGAATGCGCTTCTGACCGTGGCCGTTGCCGATCTTTTGAGCATCGGCCTGGCGGTCGTTTTCCCGTTCCTGGCCCAGCGGGCCGAACGGCAGCATCACCTGCCGGAATGGGCCAGCAGCATCCTCCTCTGCTATGGCATTGGCATCCTGGTCAGTAATCTGCGCCTGTGGACCGTAAACGGACCACTGCTTGAAGGACTGGCGGGAGGCAGCATGCTGATCGGTCTACCGCTATTACTCTTCGCCGTTCGCCTGCGTGAAAGCTATCGCCACGCCGGGGGCATGCTTTTCTCCTTCGGCCTCTGCTGCCTCGCGGGGATCGTCTGCACCTGCGGTACCGCCCTCTATTTCTCGGACTACCTGCCCGACGGCTGGCAGGTGGCGGCCATGCTCACCGGCCTTTACACCGGGGGAACCCCCAACGTGCAGGCCATCGGGCTAGCCCTCCAGGCTCCCGCGGACTACCTAGTGCTCATCCAGGCGGCCGACGTGCTCCTCGGCGGGGCCTACCTGCTGGGGTTAGTTACTATTCTGCCCGCGCTTTACGCCAGGATCTTTCCGGCCACCGCAGCTCCCGAAGCGTCAGCGGGCGGGGACGCGGGTGCCGGGGCCCCGACCGAACGCGTGGGTTTCCTGCGGGGGGGCGTGCAGCTACTCTGTGCCGTGGGAGTGCTGGGAGGCAGCGTAGCGATGTGCCGGCTCTTTACCGGACGTTGGCTCGATCCTACCGTGGTCATCCTGCTCGTAACGACGCTGAGCCTGCTCTGCACCCTGCTTCCGGTGGTAGGTCGCCTGGGAAATACTTATCCGCTCGGAGAATACTTCGTGTTGATCTTCTGCGTGGCCCTCGGATTGATGGCTGATTTCCGGGAACTGGCAGCCCACGGGATGGAGCTGCTGTACTTCTCCGCGGTAGCCCTCATCACCACTACCCTGCTGCATCTGTTGTTGGCCGTGATATTCCGGATCGACCGGGATACGGTGATCCTGAGCTCGGTGGCGGCTTTTTACGGTCCCGTATTCGTAGTTCAGGTGGCTGCGGCCATCCGCAACCGTCACCTACTGGCCGCCGGGATCGCGGTAAGCCTCCTCGGTTTCGGCATCGGCAACTACCTCGGCATCGGCGTTGCTTACGCGCTTCGATGGCTTGGTAGTGGTGGCCCGCCGCTTGGCTAGCAGGCTGAGGCTGGTCTTGCCGGAAAAGATGTTGGAGAGGCGATAGCGCGGACTATTGAAATCACGCAGGAATTTCCCCGACTCCTCGTAGAGGTCGTCACTCAGCAGCAGGGCTACGGGCCGGAGGGGCTCGATGTGGGTGAGGATGATGCGTACCATGGCCAGCAGCGGGATCGCGATGATCACCCCCGCGATGCCCCAGAATACGCTGCCGATCAGCACGGAAATGATGGCCGCCAGGGCGTTAATCTTGACGCTGTTGCCCAGCACCTTGGGGGTAATGAAGTTGCCCTCGATGAACTGCACGGTCATGTAGAGGGCGACGACGGCCAGTGGCTGCCACCAGATCTCGGTGGTCGCGATGGCGAACACGAAGGGCAATAGTCCCCCGATAACGGTGCCGATGTAGGGGATCACCGCCAGAATGGCCGCGAGAAAGCCCCACACCAGGTAATAATCGATCCCGATCGCGAAGAGGCCCAGGCTATTGAGCACGCCGAGAATTAGCATCACCAGTCCCATACCGCCGAGGTAGCTTTTGGCCACCTGCTGGATCTCGTCGAGCGTTTCCAGTCCTTCCAGCTGATCGTCGGTCTGCAACTGCCCGAGTAGGAAGTTCTTCATCGGGGTACGGTAGAGCAGGAAGAAGAAGGTGTAGATCATCACGAGGCCGAAATTGGCCAGTAGCACGCCGCTGGTGGATAAACCAGAGGACAGGATACCGAAGGGCTGATCGCTTACGTTGGTGATGGCCCGGTCAATGTAGTCCTCCACCAGAGATCCCGACAGGCCGAAGGTGCCGCCGCCGTATTCGGCCCACTCGTAGACCGTCTCCTGGAGGCCGGAGAAGATGTCGTCCGCTTCGGTGAGGATGTCCCGTACCTGGTTGACGAAGAAGAACAGTACCGCGAGTACGGCGGCGCTGGCGGTAAAGAGGCTGAGCACCACCGAAACGATTCGATTACGCAGGTTGCACTCGAAGCGGTGGCATATCGGCTTGAGCATCAGCGAGAAGAACAGCCCGTAGACGATAGGGATAAAAAAAGAACTGCCCGCGTACAGTGCGAAAAGCACTATGCACAGGCAGATCAGGAA
>JBGTHX010000194.1:0-2537 GCA_041746055.1 Lewinella sp.
GTGCTGGGCGGCGGGGGCCCCCAGTGCCTCCTCCGCGGCGGCCAGAAAGTCGCGCCTGGCGGAGAAGATGAGCTCGCTGTCCAGTTCGTGCACGTGCTCGCGGCGTACCTCGTCGTCGAGTCCGATGACGGTCAGTTGCTCCAGGTAAGCCGAGGGGCTGCCCGCGGCGTAGAGCGCCGCCGGTACCAGGGTAAGAACGGGAGTATCCCAGGCCACGGTAGTCTTACCGTAATGCAGGCCGTGCAGTCGATCGTCGGACGAGACCAGTCCGGCAAACGCCGCGGGCCAGGCGGCCCGCTCCTCCCGCCCGAAAGAATAGGAGCGATAGGCGAGCAACTCGTTGCGGCTGCGGTCGCGGATGATATACGCAAAACTGTCCACCCCCGTGAGGATGGACAGTTCGTAATCCTGCGTCCGGTCCGGCCGGAAGGCCGCGGAGGCTATATCGTAATTGCTTACTCCCAATTCCCCGCCAAGCTGGGCTTGCTCAGGTCGCCGAACTTGATGGGCTTATTAGGATCGTAGCGCTGGTCGTAGCGCTTGAAGCGGGAATCGGCGAAACGTCCCATGAATTCCTTATAGGGGATACCAACCTGTACGACCGGCACCTTGGTGGACTGGTAGTCGATGGTGTCGGCGGCGATATCAAAGACCACGTCCTCGGTGTAGGGGACGTACTCCAGCCGGTCCAGGTCGATGCCCAGCTTCTGAATGGAATCAATGGCGGGCATGTAGATCGTGTCGTAAGCCGTGGTAGGGTCGAAATCGGGATCGTCCGGGTCGCCGAGGATCCGCACTTCCATAAAGTTTTCATTCCGCAGTACCTGCTTCAGAGTATCGAAATTGGAGGCGAATACGCCGGTGATGTCACGGTACATTTCCTGGGTGGAGCGGATCGTTTTCAGCTGCTCCTCCACCGCGTCTTGCCGCACCTCACGCTCGTCGGCAAAAGTGATGGGTTCCTCGATGCTGCGGTACAGCAGCCAGCCGAGTAAGAAGGCGAGGACCAGAAAGGCCAGACTAAATAATTTGCGCATCGTGAGCTGTTAGTTTGTGCAAGTATAAAACATTTCCGGTAAGCCGTGTCCACGGCCGCGGGTAAATATACACCGGAAAGATGCGGCCGCGCACACTTTTGGTGGGTGCCCCGCCGTTAGCCGTCCCGCCCCGCGCTACCTTTGCCCCATGCCCACGATCCTGGCCATAGAATCCAGCTGTGACGATACCTCTGCCGCCGTGGTGCGCGACGGGCGGGTGCTGAGCAATGTCACGGCCAGTCAGCAGATCCACGTCGAGTACGGCGGGGTGGTACCCGAGTACGCCAGCCGGGCCCACCAACGCAATATCGTGCCCACCGTGGAGGTAGCGCTCCGCCGCGCGGGTGTGGGGGGCGGGGACGTGGATGCCGTGGCCTTCACCCGGGGGCCGGGGCTTATCGGCTCCCTCATGGTGGGCGTCAGCTTCGCCAAGGCCTTCGCCCTGGGGCGGGGGATCCCCCTCATCGAGGTAGACCATATGCAGGCGCACGTACTGGCCCACTTTGCGACCGACCGGCCGCCGGCTTTTCCGTTTCTCTGTCTGACGGTCTCCGGGGGGCACACCCAGCTCGTGGTCGTCCGCTCCGCCCTCGAACAGGAGATTATCGGCCGCACCATCGACGATGCGGCGGGCGAGGCCTTTGACAAATCGGGCAAACTCCTGGGCCTGCCCTACCCCGCCGGACCGGAAATCGACCGCCGCGCCGCGCTGGGCCGGCCGGAACTGGATTTCGCCCAGCCCGACCCCGGTAGACTGGACTTCAGCTTTAGCGGTCTCAAGACCAGCATCCTTTATACGCTACAGCGCAAGGTCCGGGAGGAGCCCGGCTACGTCACCGACCACCTAGACGACATCTGCGCGGCCATCCAGGACGCCATCGTGTCTACCCTCCTGCGCAAACTCGTTGCCGCGGCCGAGCAGACGGGGCTCACCCGCATCGCACTCGCCGGAGGGGTATCCGCCAACCGCGAATTGCGCCGTCGCCTCACGGAGGAAGGGGAGCAGCGCGGCTGGGAGGCCTTCGTGCCCCCTCTCGAATACTGCACGGATAACGCCGCGATGATCGGGGTCACCGCCACCTTTAAGTACGAAATGGGGCTGTTTGCCGGACAGGACGTCGCCCCGGCGGCCCGGCTATAGCGACCGACCCTTCCAGTCGGAACGCACGCCGAACAACGCGGCCGTACCGATGGCCACCAGATACAGGGGATAAAAGGCCTGGGCGGCCGGGTACCACTCCATCAGCTCTTCCCGGTTGTAGTAGCGGCATACGTCCCCGAGCAGCAGGAAATCGATCCCCCACTTCAGCGCCCACGCCCCCACCCCGGCCAGCAGAATGCGGACATCGTAGATACCGAACGGAAAGGAGAGCAGGATGGCCAGGGAGGTGAGAAAGCTCAGCGCCTGGGCCCAGTTGAGGGAGTGACTGCCGTACTGACCGGCCTTGCCCGCCCAGCGCAGCCGCTGCCGCCAGAGCGCGCGCCACCCCTTGACCGGAC
>JBGTHX010000195.1:0-7883 GCA_041746055.1 Lewinella sp.
CCGCTGCGGTGTGCATGCCGGTGACCGCGCCACCCATGACTCCGCCCTCGGCGACTTTTTCTTCTCCGTGGTGGCCCGCCTCATCGTGGTGGTGCGCATCTTCCACGGCAGCGCCGATGTAGCTGGCGGACAGGATAGCAAAGATGAAGGCCTGTACGAAAGCCACCAACAGCTCGATGCAGTTCATGAACAGGGTAAAGGCCACGCCTACCACCGTTCCGGCCGAGGCACCGGCCACACTCTCTCCGTTATTTCCGAAGATGAAGATCAGGCTGATCAGGCTCAGGATAATGATGTGACCGGCCGTGATGTTGGCGAAAAGACGCACCATCAATGAAAAGGGCTTGATCACCAGTCCCAGTACTTCGACTACCGTAAGCAGGGGCTTCACCGCGGTGGGCACACCGGGCATCCAGAGCGTGTGCTCCCAGTAGTGCCGGTTGCCGTGTACGTAGGCCACAATGGCGGAAATGACGGCGAGGGCCATGGTAACGGCGATGTTGCCGGTCACGTTAGAGCTACCGGGAAAGATCGGGATCAGTCCGAGCAGGTTGCAGAACAATACAAAGAAGAAAATCGTAAAGATGAAGGGCTGAAAGCGCTCGTAGTGCTTTTCCCCGATCATCGGCACCGTGATCTCGTCGCGCAGGAACACGAAGAAAGGCTCCATGAGGCTCTGAATGCCACTGGGGGCCTTGCCTTCGTTCTTCTTATAGCTGCTGGCCACCGCGCCCCACAACCAGATCAGCAGCAAGGCCGCCAGGATCATAGTGAAGACATTCTTGGTGATGCTGAAGTCGTAGAAGCTCGTGATGCCCCCGCCGAGCAGCCCGCCCTCACCCACCGAAGGGGCGTCGAGCAGGTAGTCGTGGCCGTCGATGCGGGCGCGGTAGATATCGCTGGACTTTCCGGCGTCGTTCACCACTACCGAGTGGGAAATACACTCTACGTGGTGGTCACCCTCCATCAGGGTAGCGGGGGCTTCGGTAAGCCGGTTGATGCGGCCGTGATTCATTACGTAGCCGTCGACGGCCGTCTGGCCGTGGTGGAACATGCTGCTAAAACCCGTGGTCAGGCCCTCACCCGGCGCATACAGGATAACCGGCAGTGGAATGGTGACGTCCCCTACGACATGGAATTCGTTGGCATCGGCAATGTGGTGCAGGATCACGCCGGCCGGGTCGTATTCGTCGCCGTGGCTGTCGCAGCTCTGGTGCACGTCAAACTCGTCGCCCGCGGTTCCGTGGTCGCCGGCGGTCCCGTGGTCGTTCAGTTCCTGGGCAGAGAGGGTACCGAATCCAAGGCAGCACAAAAGCAAAAAGACGAGGCGAACGGTGGGGGTCATACGGTACGGGGGTTATACGGTCCCTCAAATGAGCCGCAAAGGTAGGCAAAATCCATTTATGGTGGTAGTGATTGTTGGGTTTTGTGGTTTCGGGTGTCGGGTGTCGCTACCCGCTACCCGCTACCCGCTCTACACCCTAAACCTCCAGATCCACCCCAACCTTCTCGTGCCACTCCAGTCCATGGTCGCCAAGGACGTCCAGGAAGGGATCGGGATTGAATTCCTCGACGTTGAATACGCCGGCGCCGTCCCACTTGCCCTGGATCAGCATCATGGCGCCGGTCATGGCGGGCACGCCCGTGGTGTAGCTTACGCCCTGCGCCCGGGTTTCTTTGTAGGCCCGCTCGTGGCTGCAATTGTTCCAGATATAGTAGGTCTGCTCCTGGCCATCCTTCAGGCCGCGGATCCGGCAGCCGATGCTGGTCTCGCCGCTGTAGCCTTCGCCCAGTCCTCCGGGATCGGGGAGTACCGTTTTGAGAAATTCCAGGGGGATGATCTCTACGCCCTTGTGATTCACGGGCTCGATACCGGCCATGCCGATGTTCTGGATCACGCGCAGGTGGGTCAGGTATTCGTCGCCGAAGGTCATCCAGAAGCGGGCCCGCTTAAGGGTCGGGAAGTGCTTGACCAGACTCTCCAGCTCCTCGTGGTAGAGCACGTAACTTGGCTTCGGACCGATATCCGGGTAGGTCAGGTCCTTTTTGATGCTGAAGGCCGGGATCTCGATCCACTTGCCATTCTCGTAGTATTTACCGGGTTGGGTGATCTCCCGGATATTGATCTCGGGATTGAAGTTGGTCGCAAAGGCCTTCCCGTGGTCACCGGCGTTGGCGTCCACGATGTCCAGGTAGTGGATCTCATCGAAGAAATGGGTGGCGGCGCGCGCGGTGAAGATGCTGGTCACGCCCGGGTCGAAGCCACATCCCAGGATCGCCGTCAGACCGGCGTCGCGAAACTTGTCGTGGTACGCCCACTGGTGGCTGTATTCGAATTTGGCCTCCTCCTTCGGTTCGTAGTTGGCGGTATCTAGGTAGTGCACGCCGGCTTCCAGACAGGCATCCATGATCGTCAGATCCTGATACGGCAGGGCGACGTGAATGACCATGAAGGGATCATAATCCAGGATCAGTTCCGTGAGGGCCGGTACGTCCTCGGCGTCGATGGCCGCGGTAGTGATTTTGTCGTAGCCCAGGTCGGCCTTGATGTCGGCGGCGATCTCGTCGCATTTGCTGCGCGTGCGGCTGGCGATCATGAATTCGCTGAAGACCTCGGGGTGTTCCGCGCACTTGTAGGCAACGACGCGTCCGACGCCGCCGGCGCCGATGATGAGTACTCTGGTCATGGGTTGATTTTTCCTCGCTAACGTGCGGGCGGGGCCGCAGGTGCAAGGGTTGGTCAAATTATTGCCGGGACAATGCGCTCACGTAGCGGTGTCCGTCCACGGTCACGTTCAGCCAGTAGGTGCCCCGGGCCAGTCCTGCGGGCAGGTTCAGGGCTCCCCTGCCCTGCTCTACCGAGACTTCCGACCAGGTAGTTACGATCCGGCCGTCCGCAGCGGAAAGGCTTACCGTGGCCGCCCCACTAGGGGTACCGGGCACAGAGAATCCTATTTGTCCCCCGGCCGGGTTGGGGAACACCGAGACCCTTCCGATCTGCTCCACTGGGCTTCCCAAGCCGGTAGACCCTTCAGCGGTCAACCGATAAATGGTGCCACTGTAGTCGGCCAGATAAAGGCTACCGTCCGTTCCCTCGCCGAAGGTCGACACGTTCGCCGCCGCCAGATTGGAAAACACCTGCACCTGCGGGTCGCCGTCCACAAGTTGGTCGGTATCGAAGATAAAAAGCCGGGGATCCACGAAGTCGGCAAATACGTAATAGCCCTGCAACTCCTCCACCGGCCCCCGGTAGACGAAGCCGCCAGTGATGGACTTACCGTTTATCCCGTTATTCCCGGCATGCGGGTAATCCAGAATGGGGTCCGTGTAGTCCACGCTGCCACAGCCCGGGTCGGTGGCCGGACCGGCGATCAGGCCCTCCCGGCAGTTCCAGCCGAAGTTCATGCCACCGGGCGATCCCGCCGGCACGAAGTCGACTTCTTCCCGGGCACCCTGCCCTACATCTCCGATCCAAAGATCGCCGGTCTCCCGGTCAAAAGAAATGCGCCAGGGGTTGCGCAATCCCAAGGCCCAGATCTCCGCGAGGGTGTCGGTGGAACCGGCGAAGGGGTTGTCGGCGGGAATGGCATACTCAAGGTCGCCAACCATGGTATCCACGTCGATCCGCAGCAGCTTGCCCAACAGGCTGAGGGGATCCTGGGCGGTGCGAAATTGGTCGTTGCCGCCACCGCCGTCGCCGGTCGGAATGTAGAGGTAGCCATCCGGCCCGAAAGCGAGGTCCCCGGCATTGTGGTTGTCGGCCGGCTGGTCGAGGGTGAGCAGCACCCGCTCGCTCGGGTCCAGGCCTACGGCGGTGTTGTCGAGCGTAAAGCGGCTGATGCGGCTCGTCAGCGCCGCCCCACCGCTCCCGGCAATGGTGTAATTCACGTAGAGGTAATTGCTGTCGGGATAGGCCGGATGAAAGGCCGCCCCGAGCAGTCCGCCTTCACTTTGATCCACGACCCGGGCGCTGATATCCAGGACGAGCGACACCGTTCCCTCCCCCACATCGTAGCGGTTGATGACGCCGCCCTTCTGCACGATGTAGAGCACATCCTCCGTCACCCCGTCCGACAGCACGTCGGTCGGCTGGCTAAAGGTCATGGGTAAATCTTCCAGCAGCAGCGTGGGCTGGGCCGATACGGAGAAGGAGAGGAAACAGACCAACCAAGTGGCTGACAAGACGCGCAGGAGGTAAAGTTGAGGCATTTAGGAATGGGTTGGGGAGCAAAGGATTAGGTGAAAGCCGCGACCGGAAAGCCGGCAGCGCCGGTCCGGGGCAGTCAATTTAGCGAACATCCACCGGACGGGATCACGTTAGAAGAGTGTCCTCTCCCAATATACTTATCCATTTTTACAAAACATCACGATGAAGATTCAGCTCTTACCCCTCCTTACCTTTCTCCTTTTTGCCCTCGCCGCCTGTGACGTCGACCAGACCGAATCGGCCGAAATGCCCGAAGTCGATGTTGATATCGACACGGAAGCCGGTAACCTGCCGGAATTTGACGTCGACTGGGCCGACGTGGACGTGACCACGACCACCCGCATGGTGGAAGTACCCAAGGTACGCGTCGTCATGGAGGAGGAAGCCGTCGAAGTACCGGTGATCGACGTAGACTGGCCCAACGAGTACGGTGACGCCGAAGAAACCACCCTGATGGTCGAGGCCGATGTCGACCGGGAATCCACGCTTGACATCGAAGACGTATACGCCACCAATAACCGCATCATCGTACTGGCCAGCCTGAACAGCGACGGCCGCGAGCTCAGTGACGGTGAAATGATGCGCGTGTCCGATCAGGTAGTGGTAACCGCTCCCGACATGGACGTGCGCTACTACATTATCGGCGACCGCCCGGCCGGCATGACCAACACCCGCTACCGCTATATCCGCGACCGCAACGACATCGGTGAGATGATGCAGAACGGCCGCTCGATCTACACCAAGAACTGATCGGATTCACTATTCCAATCGCGCGCCCCGCAGTACACCCGTGCCACGGCAGCGACTACCCCTTCGACGGAGTGGACCCCCGTGTAGTCCCGGAACCAAGTCAACTGCCGCTTAGCGTACCGACGACTGTTGCGCTTGATGAGCTCCACGGCCCGGTTGCGGTCACACTCCCCCGCGAAGTACGGCCACCACTCCTGGTAGCCGACGGTTTCGAGGACGGCTTGCCCCGCCCGTGGATACAGGGCGCGGGCCTCGTCCTCCAAACCGTCCGCCAGCATCCGGTCCACCCGCCGCTCGATCCGGTCGTAGAGGGCGGCCCGTTCGATGGCCGGTTGCAGGTAGAGCGTTCGGAAGGGACGCGCTGCGGCCTGCCCCAGGAAGCTGCTATAAGGCCGGCCGGAGCTGTAACACACCCGCAGCGCCCGCTCCAGCCGGCGGTGGTTTTGCCGGTCCACCGTCGCGTAGTACCCGGGGTCCAGGGTGGCCAACTCCTCCTGCAGGCCGACCAACCCCCGCTCCGCCACCAGCTTTTGCACCCGCGTCTCCGCAGCTTCCGTCACCTCCGGGAACTCGTCGAGCCCTTCGCAGATGGCGCGGATGTAAAGGCCGCTGCCCCCTGCCAGCACTACCACCGGCTGACGCCCAAACAGTCGATCCAGTAGGGTCAGCGCCTCCTCCGCATAGGTACCCGCGGTGAGGGGCCTATCCAGTGCACGATCGGCAATGAAGTGGTGGGGCACGGCGGCCAGTTCATCTGCCGAGGGGCGGGCGTTGCCGATGCGCATTTCCCGGTAGAACTGCCGGCTGTCGGCGCTCAGGATCTCCGTTTCGTAGTGGCGTGCCACCTTGATCGCCAGCCCGGTTTTGCCGGAGGCGGTGGGACCGCCGATGACGATCAGGAGCGGCCGGTCGGACATGGCAGCGGTCAGGTTAGGCTCGGCTCCAGGATGCCCCGCACGAAATCCTGCGTGGCCTCCCCTACCCGCTCCTCCTGCCCCTTCAGGGCCCGGATGAAGGCACTGCCGATGATGGCTCCGTTGAAGTATTCACAGGCCGTGCGGAAGGTGGCCGCGTCACTGATGCCGAACCCGATGAGCTTAGGATTGGGCAGGTCGAGGGCGGCGATGCGGTTAAAGTAGTCCCGCTGCCGGTCGGTAATCTCGGAACTGCCGCCGGTAATGCTGCTACTGCTCACGACGTATAGAAAACCGCTGCTGCTGGCCGCGATCTCGCGGATGCGGTCGTCGGTGGTCATCGGGGTAATGAGGAAGCTGACCTCCAGCCCGGCCCGTTCGGCCAGCGCCCGAAAGTCACGCTCGTACTCGTAGGCCGGCAGGTCGGGCAGGATGAGTCCGTCGACTCCGGCCCCGCGGCAGGCCGTCACGAAGCGCTCGGGGCCGTACTGCATCACCTGGTTGTAGTAGCCCATCAGCACGAGGGGGATGTCGGTGTGGCTCCGGGCCTCCCGGAGTTGTTTGAACAGGATATCCAGTGAAAGGCCGTTCTGCAGCGCGCGTATGCTGCTCTGCTGGATGGTCTCGCCGTCGGCCATCGGGTCGCTGTACGGCATCCCCACTTCGATGAGATCGGCGCCGGCTTCCGCCAGGTTACCAATGATGGGCACGGTACTGTCGAGCGCCGGATAGCCGGCAGTGAAGTAGACGTTGAGGATGTCCCGCTCCTTGCGGGCGAAGAGTTGGCTCAGGCGGTTCATGGCAGGGGTACGGATTCGAGGTAGGAGGAGAAGGCGGCGAGGTCCTTGTCGCCGCGGCCGCTGAGGCAGACCACGATCACGTCCTCGGGCCCGTACTCCATCTGGTCGAGGGCGGCAAAGGCGTGGGCGGTCTCCAGGGCGGGAATGATCCCCTCCTGCCGGGCCACGAAGAGGGCCGCCGCGAGGGCGTCGTCGTCGGTCACGCTGATGGCCTCGGCGCGGGCACTATCGATGAGGAAGGCGTGCAGGGGGCCGATGCCCGGGTAGTCCAGGCCCGCGGAGATGCTGTAGGGCTCCACGATCTGTCCGTCGTCGGTCTGCATCAGCAGGGTCCGGCTGCCGTGAATGATGCCCTCGCTGCCGAGCTGGCTGGTAGCGGCGGATTCTCCGCTATCGACGCCCAGACCGGCCGCCTCCACCGCGATCAGGCGCACCCGCTCGTCGTTGAGGTAGTGGTAGTAGGCTCCGGCGGCGTTGCTGCCGCCGCCCACGCAGGCCACGATGGCGTCGGGGTAATCGCGGCCCAGTTTCTCCTGCAACTGCCACTTCGTCTCCTCGGAGATGATCGACTGAAAGCGCGCCACCATGTCGGGATACGGGTGCGGGCCCACCACCGAGCCAATGATGTAGTGGGTATCCTCGGGGTTGTTGATCCAGTCGCGGATGGCCTCGTTGGTGGCATCCTTCAGGGTGCGGGAGCCGCTGCGCGCGGGGCGCACTTCGGCGCCGAGCATGCGCATCCGGGCTACATTGGGGGCCTGCCGCTCGATGTCGACCTCGCCCATGTACACGATGCACTGCAGGCCCTTCAGAGCGCAGACGGTGGCGGTGGCCACACCGTGCTGGCCGGCACCGGTCTCGGCGATGATGCGCTTCTTGCCCAGCCGCTCGGCCAGCAGGATCTGCCCGATGGTGTTGTTGATCTTATGGGCGCCGGTATGGTTGAGGTCCTCGCGCTTCAGGTAGATCTTCGCGCCATAGTGCTTGCTGAGGCGGTCGGCGTAGTAGAGTGGGCTCGGCCGGCCCACGTAGTCCTTCATCAGGAGGTCGAACTCCCGCTTGAATTCGGGATCGGTCATCATTTCGACGTAGTTCCGGCGCAATTCCTCCACGTTGGCGTGGAGCATCTCGGGGATATAGGCCCCGCCAAAGCGGCCGTAGTAGCCGCGGTCGTCTATCTGGGTATGGATCATCTTAGTTGGGCTGTGGGGT
>JBGTHX010000196.1:0-6780 GCA_041746055.1 Lewinella sp.
CCACATCTACCACGCCCTGGACCGTCACGTCGCCCGGGACATCCGCACGGCCCGCGAGGCCACAGCGGTGTACGCCTACGAGGACGGGGCCCTCGAATCCTTCCGGGCCGCCAAGGAGCGGGGCCTTACCTGCATCTACGACCTACCCATTGCCTACTGGGAGACCCTCCGCATCCTCCTCCGGGAGGAGGCGGAGCGCCGGCCGGCGTGGGCCGCTACCCTCGGTGGCGGTATCCGCGACAGCCAGGAAAAACTCGACCGCAAGTCAGCCGAAATGGAGCTGGCGGACGTGGTCGTCGGCCCCGGCTCCTTCGTGATGGACTCCATTCCCGATTGGGCGTCCGACAAGCGCCGGATCGAGTCGCCCTTCGGCTCCCCCGTCACCGCCCCCGCACCCGCGCGCGCCGCCCCAACCGCACCCGGCCGGAAGCTGCGCGTACTGTTCGTGGGTTCCATGGGCCAGCGTAAAGGACTCGGCGATCTCTTCGAGGCCATGCGCCTGCTCGATAATCCCAACGTGGAGCTCGTAGTCCTCGGCAGCCTGCAGGCCCCGCTGGAGTTCTACCGGAGTGAGTATGCCGGCTTCACCTACGAATCAACCCGCCCCCACGCCGGGGTGCTGGAACTGATGGCGAGCTGCGACGTCTTCTGCCTTCCTTCCATCGTCGAGGGCCGTGCCCTGGTCATGCAGGAGGCCATGAGTCGCGGCCTTCCCGTCATCATTACCCCCAACACCGGGGGTGCCGACCTGGTGGTCCCGGGAGAAACCGGTATTTTGGTGCCCATCCGCTCTCCGCGGGCGATTGCCGATGCTATCCAGTGGTTCGACGATCACCGCGAAGAACTTCCGCGGATGTCGGAGGCCGCCCGCCACCACGCCGCCGGCTACACCTGGCCGGCCTACGGCGGCAAGGTGGCCGCCGAAATTGAAGGATTGCTTTCTACCTCTACCCCCGCTAAGTGACCACGCCCGCCCTTTCTGCACCGCTTTCCGCCCGCGGACTCTCCGTGAGCCAGGATTACACGCTGCTAAAGCGGTTGATCTGGCTGTACCTGCTACTGCTCCTGTTTGAAGGCGCGCTGCGCAAGTGGTTCCTGCCGTTTCTCCAGGCTCCCCTGCTGGTCGTACGGGATCCCGTAGCCATGCTCATCCTGGTGCAGGCGGTCAACCGTCACGTACGGATCCTCAATCCGTACACTTTGGTGATCTTCTTTACCACCCTGCTGTCGTTCCTCATGACCTTTTACAGCGGGCACCAGAACCTGTTCGTGGCCATCTACGGACTGCGAATCACCCTCCTGCACTTTCCGCTGATCTTCGTGATGGGCCAGGTCCTCGACCGCAACGACGTGGAGAAGATGGGACGCTTCCTGCTCTACCTCGTCGTCCCGATGACGGTACTCATCGCCCTGCAGTTCTACAGCCCGCAGTCCGCCTGGGTAAACCGGGCGGTCGGGGGCGGCGAAGGGGGCGGTTTCGATGGTGCCATGGGCTACTTCCGACCTCCGGCCACGTTCTCTTTTACCAACGGTACTACCCTCTTTTACAGTCTGGCCGCGGTCTTCGTAATGTATTCCTGGCTCAAGGGCGTGTCCAAGCGCCACCTGCCCGTCCTCATCGCGGCGAGTGCCGGGGTCCTGATCGCCATCCCGCTCGCCATCAGCCGGGGCTACCTGTTTCAGCTGGTCATCACGGCGGCCTTCTTCGTCGTGGCCAGTTTGGTGGGTGGGGGTAAAGCCGTGGGCCGCCTGGGTATCGCGGCCGTGGCCCTGCCTATTCTGCTCCTCCTCCTGAGCGGTTTCGATTTCGTGCAGAACGGTATCACGGTATTCATGGACCGGTTCACCAATGCCAGCCGGGTCGAGGGCGGACTGGAGGGTACCCTGGGCGACCGCTTCATCGGCGGCATGACCGGCGCGGTGGGACAAGCCGACAACCTGCCGTTCTGGGGCATGGGCCTGGGCATGGGTAGTATCGTAGGCGCCACCCTGCTTACCGGTTCTAGCGACGTCTTCCTGGTGGCGGAAGGAGAGTGGGGCCGGGTCATCGGGGAAATGGGCGGCCTGCTGGGCATCATTACCATTCTGGCGCGCATCGTCCTTACGGTCCACTTTTCCGTCAAGAGCATCGTTTACGTGTTCCGGCGGCATCCCCTCCCCTGGCTGATGACCAGCTTCGGCATCATTCAGATCATCACCGCCAACTGGTCACAACCTACGGCCCTGGGCTTCGCGACGATCACGGGCGGTCTGCTGCTGGCCAGCTTCAACGAACCGGTAAACCGCTCCAGGCATGCGGCTTAACCTGTTTTTCCGCAAGGCCTACCCTTCGGCTTTCAGCATCGAGCGGCTGTTCGACCAGCTCTCGGTGGCCTTTCGCCGGCGGGGCGTCGACGTACGCCGCCTCGAGTTGCCCCACTACAACAATACCCTAGGGCAGGTGCGCAGTAATGGAAGCTGGGCGCGGACGCAGGTGCAAGGGCCGGCAGAAGGAGCCGGCGTGGTAAACCACATTACCGGTGACGTGACCTCGATCATCTTCTCCATTCCGTCCCCCACCGTGATCACCTTCCACGACTGCAACCCGCTGCTCCGCTACCCCAAGTGGCACCCGCGGTACTGGTTCTACCGCTGGGTGATCTACGAGTGGCCCGCCGGCCGCGCCGCCGCGGTGACCGCCATCTCCGAAAAGACCCGGCGGGAACTGCTCGAACTGACCAGCATCAAGGAGGACAACCTGCACGTGATTCCGAATTTCGTGGACCCGGCCTTCGGGTACCGGGAGCGCGCCTTTTCCGTCTCCCGACCCACCATCCTGCAGATCGGCGTGAAGCCCAACAAAAATCTGGCCCGCCTGGCCAAGGCCCTGCGGGATATTCCCTGCCGGCTGGAAATTATCGGCGAGCCCAGCGATTCCGACCTTGAGGCCCTGCGGGAGAACGACATTGACTTTGGATGGGCCACGGCCCTGTCCGATGAGGAAGTCCGCGAACGCTACGCCTCCGCGGACCTGCTTGCTTTCGTATCCACCTACGAAGGCTTCGGCCTGCCGATCCTGGAGGCTCAGGTGACCGGCCGGCCGGTGGTGACCAGCGACCTGTCGCCTCACCGCGAGGTTGCCGGGCCCGGCGGGGCGGTGCTGGTGGACCCCTATGACCCGGATTCCATCCGGGCGGGCCTGCTCCGCGTCATTGGAGAGGAAAACCTTAGGCAACAACTCGTGGCCACGGGCCGGGCCAACGCCGTGGAATACCACATTGAATCCGTGGCCGGCCGCTATTACGACCTTTACTGCAGGGTGATTTGAAAAAGCTGAAAATCCTGTTCCCCACCGGTAGCTTCTACCCCGCCCAGACCGGTGGGCCGGACAACACCGTGTACTGGATTACGAAGGCCCTGACCCGCCGGGGACACCGTGCGGTGATTTCTACTACTGACCGCGGGCAGGGATTACCCATGCCCCGCGGCCGGTGGCTGAATACCGATTACGGACAGGTAGTGTACACCCGCAACCCGATCCACTACCTGCCCCTCCGCGTGATATCCCGCGCGGTGAGTCAGCTCCGCAACACGGACGTGCTGCACCTTTCCATGATTACCTACCCGTCGTCCCTGATCATGGCCGTAATCAATTCGTGGTTCTTCCGCAAGCCCATGCTCTGGTCGTCGAGGGGCGATCTCGACCCGCCGATGCTGGAACGGTCTCCCAGAAAAAAGGCGGCGATCATCCGGGCGATCAACACCGTGATCGATAAGGACCTGCTCTGGTTTCACTCGACCTGCAGCGCGGAGACGGACTACATCCGCAACAACTTCGGGGCCGATGCCAGGGTGATCCAGATCCCCAACTATATGGAACTGCCCGAGCGGATCGAAACCGCCAAGGAGAAATTCTTCCTGTACATCGGGCGGATCGACCCGAAGAAGGCGATCGAAAATCTAATCGAGGCGCTCTCCCGCTCCCAGACTTTCCTCGAGAGTGACTTTACGCTCAAGATCGTGGGCGACTACTACAACGATTACGGGCGGAGGCTCGCCAAACTGGTGGAGAATCTGGGCGTCACCCAGAAAATTCGCTTCCTGGGGCACCGCGATGGCCGCGAGAAGGAGGAATTGCTGGCCTCGGCCTGGTTCACCTTCATGCCTTCCCACACCGAAAATTTCGGTATCGTGGTGATGGAGGGGCTGGCCCAGGGAACCCCGGCGGTAGCTTCCACGGGCACACCATGGGAGATCCTCGAGGAACACGAGGCCGGCTTCTGGGTACCGAACGATCCCGAAAGCCTCCGGCAGACCGCGGAACGGATCCTCCGGCTCTCCCCGGAGGAAATGAAAAAAATGAATAAAAATGCCCTCCGCCTCGCCCGTGAGGAATTTAGCATCCACGCCAACGTTGGCGAGTGGGAAGCCGCCTACGAAAAGTTGATCGTTTGCACCACTCACTGACCATCGTCATCCTGACCTTTAACGAGGAAGCCAACATCGGGATTTTACTTGATTCCCTGCGGGGAGTTAACACCCCCGTCTTCGTGGTGGACTCCTTCTCCAAGGATCGCACCCTGGAGATCCTGGAAAGCCGCGGAATTGCCTACGTGCAACATCCCTTCAAGAACTACGCCGCCCAGCGCAACTGGGCCCAGGCCAATATTCCCTACGATGGGGAATGGGTCCTGCATCTGGACGCCGGCGAGCGCCTCACCCCGGGGATGGTCGACTGGATCAACGAGTCCTTTGACCCGACGCGCCAGGGGATCGATGGCTACATGTTTGCCCGCCGGGCCATCTTCCTCGGCCGGTGGATCAAGTACGGGGGTTACCACCCCATCTATCATCTGCGGCTTTACCGCCGTCACCTCGGCCACTGCGAGGACAAGGTCTACGACCAGCACTTCGTAGTGAACGGCACAACGGCCATGGCCGGCAAAGGGGCGGACCTGGAGGACGGCGTTATGAGTAGCTTGCGGGACTTCACCGTCAGCCATGCCCGCTGGGCCGTCTTTGAAGCAGTAGAGTCAATCCTGGCGGAGGATGAGCGGGGGGAGGTCAACGCCCGCCTGCTCGGTAATCCGATCGAGCGGACACGCTGGCTAAAGAGCCGGGTTTTTCAACGCTCGCCCATCTTCCTCCGCAGCTTTCTGTATCTCTTCCACCGGTACATCATTAAACTGGGATTCCTCGATGGCAAGGAGGGTCTAATTTTCCACTTCCTGCAGGGATTCTGGTTCCGTTTCCTAATAGACTCCACCATTTTTGAGATCAGGAAGGAGATGAAGAAGCGCCCACTGGAGGAGGTCGTAAGGGACAAATATGGTCTTGACGTCGAGATTTTTTTAACCCGGGAAGCGGCTACCGTCTGATGGAAGCCCGCTACCAGGACCTCAGCCGCTTCCGGCTTCCGGACAACTTCCGGGGACGCCCCGGATGGGTCGTACAACTGTGGTGGATCGTAGAGGCGCTTCTGTTCCGCCCTTCCCCGCAGTTCCTCTACGGATGGCGCCGGTGGCTGCTGCGGCAGTTCGGCGCGCACGTGGGAAAGGGCGCCGTGATCCGGCCGACGGTCCGTACTCAATTCCCCTGGAAGGTTTCGATCGGGGATTACGCCTGGATCGGAGATGACGTGGTGCTGTACAGCCTGGGGGAGATCTCCATCGGCGATCACGCAGTTGTTTCCCAGAAGTCGTATATTTGCACCGGTAGCCATGACCCGGAAAGCCTGGACTTTGCTATATTCAGTCGCCCTATTAGTATAGGTCCCGAATGTTGGATCGCGACTGATGTATACATTGCGCCCGGTGTCTCCATCGGAAAAGGCACGCTCGTAGGGGCGCGCTCCTCCGTATTCAAGGATCTACCGGCCGGTAAAATCTGCTTAGGATCCCCGGCCCGCGTGATAAAAGACAGAGTTGCCGGAACTGTACCGGCCACTTGAGAACCAAATACTCCCCGGACCACCTTGGTGGTCTAAAATTCCAGCCCCAGGCATAATACCGGCGGGCTCTATGCAGTGAAGCTACTCATTTACGGTATAAACTACGCACCCGAGCTTACCGGTATCGGGAAGTACACCGGCGAAATGGCCACCTACCTCGCCGCCCAGGGCGACGAGGTCGAGGTGATCACTGCTCCGCCCTATTACCCGCACTGGAAAGTGAAGGAGGGGTACGCCAATGCCTACCGGGAGGAGATGGTGGAAGGCGTCCGCGTGCTGCGGTGCCCGCTGTACGTCCCGGAGAGCACGACCGGGGCCCTCCGCATCCTTCACGAAATCAGTTTCGTCGTAAGTTCCATGCGCTACTGGATCCCGCGCTACTTCCGCCGTTACGACGCGATCGTAGCCGTCAGTCCGCCCTTCCACCTCGGATTTCCCGCACTGGTTCATAAGTGGATCCACCGCACACCGGTGGTCAACCACATCCAGGACCTGCAGGTAGACGCAGCGCGTGACCTCGAGATTATCCGGCAGGAGGGGCTCCTCCGCTTCCTGGAATGGTCGGAGCGCTGGTTGTTGCGACAGGTAAGTGCAGTCTCCACCATCAGTGACGGCATGCGACGGAAAATTGTTCATAAGGGATTGAACTCCGAAGAAATTATCATGTTTCCAAACTGGGTAGACGACGAACTCGTATATCCTGTGTCGCGGGCTGAGTCCGCACGTGAAGAATGGGGCTTCGGCGATAACGATCGTCTCGTGCTCTACGCCGGCAACCTCGGTGAAAAACAGGGGTTGGAAAACATTCTTTTACTTGCGGATCGGTTGCGCGATGTTCCAAATCTCACCTT
>JBGTHX010000197.1:0-19654 GCA_041746055.1 Lewinella sp.
GGGGTGCAGGTGATCGTGGCGGGAGCCGGGGGAGCCGCCCACCTGCCGGGCATGGTGGCCAGCCTCACCCCCCTGCCGGTGATCGGCGTACCCATCAAGAGCCGCAACAGCATCGACGGCTGGGACAGCGTCCTCTCCATCCTGCAGATGCCCGGCGGCATCCCCGTAGCCACGGTAGCGCTGGACGGCGCCAAGAACGCCGGACTGCTCGCCGCGCGGATCCTGGGAGCCACCGACCCGGACCTCCGGGCTAAAATGGCCGATTACCAGGAAAGCCTGCGGCAGGCGGTGGAGGTGAAGTACCAGCGGCTCGAACGGGATGGCTGGCGGTAGGGAAGGTTTCGCCGCGGCCCGCGTCGTAACTTCGCGCGCTCTAATGGCGTTAGCCCCCAAAGTAGCAAGCATGTCAAGCGCGGAAAAGAAAGCCGACAATTTTATCGAAGAGATCATCGTCGAGGACCTGGACCGGGGCCAGCACGCCGGCCGCATCCATACGCGCTTTCCGCCCGAGCCCAATGGCTACCTGCACCTCGGCCATGCCAAGGCGATCGTGATCAACTTCGAAACGGCCCGCAAATTCGGGGGGAAGACGAACCTCCGCATGGACGACACCAATCCGAGCACGGAGGAAACGCTGTTTGTCGACAACATCCAGAACGACATCCGCTGGCTGGGCTACGAGTGGGAAGGGGAGACCCGCTACGCCTCCGATTACTTTGACGACCTCTACCGCTTCGCCCTCGACCTGATCGATAAGGGGCTGGCCTACGTAGATGATTCCAGCGCCGTAGAGATCGAAACCCAGAAGGGTGACATCGGCGTGGCCGGCACCAACAGCCCCTTCCGCGATCGCAGCCCCGCCGAGAACCGCGACCTCTTCGAACGGATGAAGGCCGGGGAATTCCCCGACGGCAGCAAGGTGCTGCGCGCCAAGATCGATATGGCCCACCCCAACCTGCTGCTCCGTGACCCGGTCCTTTACCGCATCAAGCACGAAGCCCATCACCGTACGGGAGGTACCTGGTGCATCTATCCGCTCTACGACTTCGCTCACGGGCAGAGCGATTCCCTGGAGGAGATCACCCACTCGCTCTGCAGCCTCGAGTTCCGCCACCACCGCGACCTCTACAACTGGCTGATCGAGGCCCTGGGTATCTTCCCGAGCCGGCAAATCGAGTTCGCGCGCATGAACGTGGACTACTTCATTACCTCCAAGCGCAAGCTCAAGCTGCTGATCGAAGAGGGCGTCGTCAACGGCTGGGACGATCCCCGCATGAGCACGCTGGCGGGGCTGCGCCGCAAGGGCTATCCGGCCGAGGCAATCCGTAATTTCTGCATGGACACCGGCGTCACCCGCCGCGACAACCAGCAGTCCCTCGACCTCCTGGAATACAAGGTGCGGGAGGTGCTCAACCGCGACGCCAACCGCTACATGGCGGTACTCGATCCGGTGAAGCTGGTCATCACCAACTATCCGGAGGGCCAAACCGAGAACCTGGACACCGAGAACAACCCGGAGGATGAAGCCAGCGGCACCCGCCAGCTGCCCTTCAGCCGGGAGCTCTACATAGAGCGCGAAGACTACCGTAAGGAACCCCAGAACCGGAAGTACTTCCGCCTGGCCCCCGATAAGGACGTCCGGCTCAAGAGTGCCTACGTCATCCACTGCGACGGCCACGAGGAGGACGCCTCCGGCGAAGTGACCCAGATCAACTGCACGTACTATCCCGATTCCAAGTCAGGCGAGGATACCAGCGGGGTAAAGGTCAAGGGCACCCTGCACTGGGTCAATGCCGCCACGGCGCTGGACATCGAGGTGCGGCAGTACGAGCCGCTCTTCACCGATCCCACGCCCATGGACCACGAGGAGCGTGACTTCATGGAATTCCTCAACCCGAACAGTCTGACCGTGATAACCGCCAAGGGCGAACCGGCCCTGGCCGAGGCTCGTCCTGGCGACAGCTTTCAGTTTCTTCGCAAGGGATACTATACGGTTGACCCGGATAGCCGTCCGGACCACCTGGTGGTCAACCTCACGGTGGGCTTGAAGTCTGGATGGAAAGGCTAGATCAACCTCCCGATTTCTTTACGTTGGAGAAGCCCTTGTCCCGCAGCCATTCGAGGACGCGCTCGCGGTGGTCGCCCTGAATGATAATCTCTCCGTCTTTGACGGAGCCGCCGGTACCGCAGGCGACCTTGATTGACTTACCGAGTTCGGCCAGGGCGTCTTCATTCCCCGTGAAACCGGTGACTATCGTTGCGGTCTTCCCACGCCGCTGCTTCCGGTCGAGTAGTACGCGGAGGGGATCGGATTTTGCGGCACCCAGTGGGTCTGCCGTTTCATCCTCCCCGGACGGGGGCTGGTTGTCGGGGGCCGGGGGCAGGTTACCCAGTCCGGCTAGGGCCGCGAATGGATTGTCGTCCGCCGGCGGCTGCGGGGAAGTGTAGTTTTTCTTGGCCATGATCAGGTGGACTTTTTGGTAGCCGGCGCGGGAATGTCGAGTTGGCCGGCGTCAACGGCGGCGGCTACTTCCGGCTTGAAGCCGTACACCAGGTTGAGGAAGGCGGAGCGGGATACCCGGAACCACCAGACGAACAGGATGGCTACCAGCCCGATGAGTACCGCGAAGGAAGCGCCCATCGACCAGCCGAGGATCCAGTGGAGCAGCATGACCACGCCCAGGCAGAAGAATCCCGATCCGATATAGGAAAGGAACATGGCGCCATAGTAGAAGCCCGGCTCGGGGAAGTAGCGCTGTCCGCAGGCGGGACAGTGGGTGTACTGCGCGAAGGGTTCGCGGAAGGAAAAGGTGGGGGTGGGGAAGAGATCTCCGCGGTGGCAGGTCGGGCACTTCAGGGAAAAAATACTGTAGAATTTACTGGCCATCGGAGTACTGGGACGACTGTTCCGCCGGGGTGGGGACGGAGCGTGATAGTAATGTTGCCGCCCGTGGAAGTTGCCATCGAAAACGAACAACAGGGAGCGGTAAGTTTCAGTTAGGTAATTGGTATTAAGGGGTGGGGCTTGGGTAAAGTTTTCTATATTAGGACTCGATTTAGGGTCTAAAAGAAACACGGTTTGAAAAGGTAGTCAGGAAATGCGTCAACTAAAGATCAGTAACAAAATTACCAGCCGCGAAAGCATCGCGCTGGAGAAGTACCTCACCGATATCGGTAAGATTGATCTGTTGACTCCGGAGGACGAGGCCGAGCTGGCCGCACGCATCCGGGAGGGGGATCAGCTCGCCCTCGAGCGCCTCACCAAAGCCAACCTGCGCTTTGTGGTGTCCGTAGCCAAGCAGTACCAGAACCAGGGCCTCAGCCTTTCCGATCTAATCAATGAGGGCAACGTCGGACTCATAAAGGCCGCGAAGCGCTTCGACGAGACGCGCGGCTTTAAATTCATTTCCTACGCCGTCTGGTGGATCCGCCAGAGCATCATGCAGGCCATTGTGGAGTATAGCCGCCTAGTACGCATGCCCAATAACAAGGCCGCCGGCTACACGAAAATCACGGAGGCCATTGCTGCTTTCCAGCAGGAATTCGAGCGGGAGCCCGAACCGGAGGAGCTCGCCGAGATGCTCCAGATCTCCGTCGCCGACGTAGACCGTGCCCTCCGTGGCCGGATGCGCCATCTCTCTTTCGATGCCCCCGTGGCCGGTGACGATAGCGATATCACCATGCTCGATACGCTGCCAAACGATGAAACTTCGAATCCTGACCTGAAAGTCATGGGCGAATCCCTGAGTAAGGAAGTCATTGCCAACCTCAACCTCCTGGCCCCCAGGGAGCGCGCCGTACTGGCCGCCTACTTCGGGCTGGACGGCGAGGAGCAGCTCAACCTGGAAGAGATCGGTGACCGCTTCGACCTGACCCGCGAACGGGTCCGTCAGATCAAGGAGCGGGCTATCCGGCGACTACGCCGTAGCCGGAATAAGAACCTGCTGCGTAGCTACCTGGGCTAATCAAATCCCCCGGGGGCATCAGCGCGCCACGATACGGAAGCCCAAGTCTGTGATTTCGGGCAGGGGATCCCGACGCGAATACTGACTTACAACCAGACGGTGCGCCCCGAGCTCGGTGAAGCGGGTATCCTCCTGCAGGCTGATATCAGTCGTGCAGCTGCCACCGGAGCAATCACCGTACCACGTCCCGAAGTTATCCGCGAGTTGCAGGGAGAGGGGTTGGCTCAGCACCGTACCATCGGGTAGATGGGTGTTCAGCCGGACATAGAAATTTTGGTACGGAAAATCCTCCCCGTGGGTCACCGACAGCACCAGATCGTAGTGCCCTGAGGTATCGGCGACCGGGAATTCGAAGGCTACGCTGTCTGAGTAGGTCCAGCCGGCGGACCCGACCCCGACCGATTTCTCGAAGGCGACATCGGGTCCGCAGCCCAGCAGGAGCGGTACGATAAAGCAGGCCAGTACCCGAACGCTCACGAGAAATACTCCTTCATCCGCTCGAAGAAGCCTTTGTCGCCCTTTTCGAGTTTCGGATCGAAGTTCTCCATGCCGCGCATGCGCTCGAGCAGTTCGGTCTCCTCCTTGGTAAGCTTCTTGGGCGTCCAGAGGTTGACGTGAATCAGCTGGTCGCCCCGGCCGTGGCTCTGCAGCGCGGGCAGTCCCTTACCGCGCAGACGGAAGATCTTACCCGACTGCGTACCCGCAGGAACCTTAATCTTGACGCGGCCTGCGATGGTAGGAACCTCCACGGAGGTACCCAGTGCCGCATCGGCGAAGTTCAGGTAGAGGTCGTAGATCAGTTTCTGTCCGTCGCGCTGAAGCTCGTCGTGGGGTTTTTCCTGCACGTTGATGAGCAAATCGCCCGGAGGGCCCCCGCGGCGGCCGGCGTTCCCCTTACCGCGCATGCTCAGCTGCATCCCTTCCTCGACGCCGGCGGGGATATTCACCTCGATGGTGTCCTCGCCGTAGACGCGGCCGTCTCCCTTACAATTGTTGCAGGTCGCCTTGATCTGTGTACCGGTGCCCGAGCAGGTCGGACAGGTGGTCGTGGTAGCCATTTGGCCGATGAAGGTCGAGCGGACCTGCCGGACCACGCCAGCCCCACCGCAAGTGCGGCAAGTCTCGACGCTTTCGGCATCTTTGGCACCGCTGCCGTCGCAGACGTCACAAACCTTCTGCCGCTTTACTTTGATGCGTTTGGTCACGCCTTCGGCGATCTCCTCCAGGGTGAGGGGCACTTTGATGCGCAGGTTGGACCCGCGTTCGCCGCGGGGTTGCCGGCGGGCTCCGCCGCCACCTCCGCCCCCGAAGAAGGAGCCAAAGGCACCACCTCCGTCGCCAAACATGTCGCCGAACTGGGACATAATGTCCTCCATCGTCATGCCACCGGGGCCGCCGCCGAAGCCGCCCTGTCCGTTCACGCCGGCGTGGCCGAAGCGATCGTAGCGCGCGCGCTTGTCATCGTCGTTCAACACATCGTACGCCTCGGCCGCTTCCTTGAATTTTTCTTCGGCGGCCGCGTCCCCCGGATTGCGGTCCGGGTGGTACTGCATGGCCATCTTGCGGTAGGCTTTGCGTAGGGTGTCGGAGTCCGCATTTTTGGGGACGCCGAGTACCTCGTAATAATCTCTTGCCATAAGGCTGGTCTTGATAATTTAAAAGAGGGCGGGCTTATTTGCCTACCACGACCTTCGCGTGGCGGATGATGCGGCCGTTGAGGGTGTAGCCTCGCTCGAGGGTATCCACCACCTTCCCCTTCATCTCCGGACTGGGTATTTCAGTAACTGCTTCGAAGAGGTCCGGATTGTAGTCCTCGCCGTCACTTTTCATGGGCTTGAGTCCCTGAGAGGACAGAGCGGAGAGGAGCTTCTTGCGTACCAGACCGATACCGTTGTTCCAGATATCAGCCGTGGCTTCGTCCTTCTCGGCCAACTGGGCGGCGCGATCGAAGTCATCGAGCACGGGGAGCAGCGACTTCATGGTCTTGCTGCCCGCGGTGTCCATCATCTCCAGGCGTTCGCGCTGGGTGCGGCGTTTGTAATTGTCGAATTCGGCGTAGAGACGGAGATAGCGATCCTCTTTTTCCTGGAGGCGCTGCTGCAGTTCGCTCGCGTCCACGGTGTCGGGGAGGTCTTCCTGCAGGTCCTCATCGGTTTTCAGGTCTTGGTCCAACACCTGCTCCTCTGGGGCGGCGTCGCTGTTTTCGAGCATTTCGTCGTCTACGATGGGCTGCTCGCCGTTCTTTTTACTCATCTTTTTAAAAAATTTTAGCACTACAATGGGGAGCAAAAAGGAGGCCACGCTGCGCAACGGCAACTTTGTCAGGCCATAACGACAAAACCCGACAGGGCGTCGCTAGCCCTTTACCTCGAAGTTGAATCCCGCCCGCGTGAGTTCGCGGTAGCGGTCTTCGTCAAAGCGGTACAGCCGGGCCGGCCGGTGCGAAACCCCCTGCTGGAAGCGCTCCAGGGGAATGATGAGCTTCATCGACAGGATCTTCTTGCGGAAGTTCCGCTTTTCCAGTTCCGTTCCCCAGACGGCTTCGTACAGGTGCTGGAGTTGGGTGAGTGTGAATTCCGGGGGAAGCAGCTCAAAGCCCACCGGGTGGGTGCGGATCCTTTCCTGCAGGTGCGCGATCGCGGCCCGGACGATGTCGGCGTGGTCGAACACCATAACGTCCATGGCGGAAAGGGGATGCCAGGCCACATCGGTAGCCAGTCCCAGGGCACGGGGGGTAAAATCGGCCACCTTCACTAAACTGTAGTAGGCCACCGTAATGACGCGACCGAAGGGGTGGCGATCCGGGGTGCCAAAGGTCTCGAGTTGCTCTAGGTAGACGCGCTCCAGACCGGTCGTTTCGCGGAGTACGCGGGCGGCAGCCTCGGGGAGGTCTTCATTCGGTTGTACAAAATAGCCGGGCAGGGCCCAGCTATCCTTGTGGGGCATTTCCCCGCGTACGATCAGCAGAATCTTCAACTCACCCTCGTCGAAGCCAAAAATGACATTGTCGACCGTAAAGGCCGACTTAAAATAGTTGTCTAAACTTGCTTTGGGATCCAAGTGCTGGGATTTCCGCAAATATAGCATGTTAGGCGGCGGGGGCGGCTGATTTGCGGGCGCCTTACCTTGCGGATTCGTCCTTCCGTTATACGACCTTAACCCGTCCCTATGCAGATCACCGAACAGCCCGGCCCCTACCGTGACCTCGAGCAGCGCAACGCGCGCGAGTTGCTGACCTTCATCAACGAGCAGGACCGTAAGGTTGCCCCCGCGGTGGGGGAGTGCATTCCGGCCCTGACCGGCCTGGTGGAAGCCATCGTACCACGCATGGAGCGGGGTGGGCGACTATTCTATATCGGCGCCGGCACCAGCGGTCGGCTGGGCGTGCTGGACGCCAGCGAATGTCCGCCCACCTATGGGGTACCCCCGGGCCTCGTGATCGGGATCATTGCGGGCGGGGACCGCGCGCTCCGCGATGCGGTGGAATCGGCCGAAGACAGCGAGAATCAGGCCTGGAGCGATCTGGCCGCCTACGCTCCGAATGCGGACGATACCCTGATCGGGATCGCGGCTTCCGGTACTACACCCTACGTCATCGGCGGACTTAAGCGCGCCCAGGAGGCCGGTCTGCTCACCGGCTGCGTGACCTGCAATCCGGGGTCGCCCGTCACTACGGTCTGCGCCCACCCGATCGTCGCGGTGGTAGGCCCCGAAGTGGTCACCGGCAGCACCCGGATGAAATCCGGCACCGCCCAGAAACTGATCCTGAATATGATCACGACCACCGTGATGATCCGGCTCGGTCGCGTTCGCGACAACCGGATGGTAGACATGAAGCTTAGTAATGCCAAACTCATCGACCGGGGTACGCGCATGATCGTGGAATCCACCGGCTTGCCGTACGAAGAGGCGAAGCGGCGGCTAGTCGAGGTCGGGAATGTCCGGGACGTAATCGACCGGGCCTAGGGGCTCCATGCCCAGCACCTCGGTACAAAAGGCGATGATCTCCCGCTGGGGCGTCAGCCAGTCCTCCGACTTAATGTCGCTACCCACGAAATGGGTCTTTGGCGTCGGCAGGGGGAGAAGCCGCCGCTGCGCTTCCGGGGTGGCGAACCGGGAGTGTATTTCCGGGTAGCGGCTCACCTCTACGTGGTTGTCCTTCTTAAAGTAATTCTCCTTGTAGAACAGGGTCAGTACCGGACAACGCACCGCGGCGAAGGTGGAATCGGTCATGGTGGTCTGCACGAGGATCTGGAGGTTTACCAGGGCGTCCGACGGATAAATGGTGTCGAAGTATTGGGCCGCCTCCGGCTCTTCGTGGTCGATCTTCTTGTTGCTGCCGAAGGAGACCAGCCGGGCGAGCTCGTGCCCCCAGGGGCTCATGAGTATCGACGCGCCGGGCTGGTCGTCCTCCACGTTGGGTCCGATATTTACCAGGGCGAATACCTCACCGGGGTAGGTGGCGGCCAGTTTGAGGGCCAGGGTGCCGCCGGTGGAGGTGGACATCACGATCACTTTGCGACCGATGCGGCGGCCGATCGCGAGGGCCTCCCGGGCATCCGCCCAGGCATCGGTGGGCGTGAATTCCCGCAGGGCCTGATCGGCTACCAGTCCGTGCCCCGACCAGCGGCTGAGGTAAGTATTGGCCCCGAAGCGGGCGGGTACGCCGACATTGACCGGGTACCCGTCGCGGTAACTGCCCCCGAACCCGTGGAGGTATACGAAGGCGTACTCCGTGATCCGTGGTACGGAATCGGCCCAGATGATCCGGGCCTGGTTATTGGGGCGGGTAGGGGCGGCGGTCTCCCGTACTTCGATGGAGCCGGCCAGTGCGGAAAGGTCTTCGGGCACGTCGGGCAGGTCGGTGGGATATTCCGGCCGTTCAATGCGCGGCCCGGTGAAGAAGGCCACCGTCAGGACGGCCAGCAGCGTACCGGCAACGTACAGATATTTACGCGATAGACTCACGGGTGGGAATTGATGGAGCGGTTTAGATCCCGGCTTCCGGGACTGACCCGGGCACCGGCGTTCCCGTCTAATGTTCTGCTTCGCGTTCCAGGACGGGATCGGCCAGGGTGGGGGCCTTCCAGCGTTCGTAGCCGACGGGAGATTCTTTGACCTTGCGGATCGCGGAGGTGGTGCGCTTTTTGTCGGCCACCATGGCGAGGGTCATGATGAGGCTGGTACCGATGATGATGAAGAGCAGTACGCCCGGCTCGAAGCCCGCTACGGTAAGCTGGGTGGGGATGGCGTAGAACAGCAGGATGGTGATAAGGCCACGTGGCGCCACGAAGAGCTGGGGGAAGATATCCGGCCCGATGAAGATGCGCAGCAACACGAAGCGGATGAGGTAGATACTGAGAATGATGAGCAGGCTCACGATGGCCACGTTGACGCTGAAGAGAGAGGCCAGCGAGATGGTGACGCCGAAGATCACGAAGAAGAAAGTACGCACGATGAAGGCGGTTTCGACCGTGACTACGTGTAAGCCCTCGTAGATGTGCAGCGCCTTTTTGTAATTCAGCCATTTCTTGAGGGGACCGCGGAAGAAGAGCCGCATATTGGCGATGATGAGGCCGAACGTCAGGATGATGATGAGCGAGGAGAGATGGATCGTCTTACCGAGGGCGTACAGCAGCAGCAAAACGGCGATGAGCAGAAAAAGCTTGACGTGGCTCTTGATGTTCTGGAAGATGAGCACGATAGCGTAGCTGGCCACCACGGAGGCGGCGATGGTGAGCAGGATGTTGCCTAGGTAGGCCAGTCCGCTGGCGTGGTGCTCGACGACGTCCAGGCCCTCTTCCTCGACGACGGGCAGGGGGATCTGGCTCACCAAAAAGTAGAAGAGCATGATGCCCAGGATATCGGAGAAGGTGCTTTCGTAAATGTGGAATTCCCGCTTGGCGCCCTTCAGGCCCATGACGCTGGGAATGATGATGGCGCTGGACAGAATCGACAGCGGCGTGGCGTAGAGCCAGGCCACCTGCATATCCATGCCCTCGATGAAGCGGTGCAGGATGTGGGCGGCCACATAGGTGGAAGCAATCAGGCCGACCGCCGCGACCAGCAAGGCCTTTCCGATGGCGATGAATTTATCGCGTTCCAGTTTGAGTTCGAGGGCGGCCTCCAGTACGATCATGATGAGGCCGATGATGCCGAGGATGCGCAGGACCGGGAAAAAATCCAGGGTTCCCAGGCCCACGGCGTCGAGGCCGAGCTTAATGACGATGCCCAGAATGATGAGCATCAGTACGGAGGGTACGTTGGTGCGCTTGGAAACTTCCCCGAAGAAGAAGGAGAAGATGATGATGACGGAGGCCGCCTCGATGATGAGGTAGGGATCTACGTTCTGCATAATAGGGTAGGCTAGCGTTGGGCGATGGTTGCGGGATAGCCCCACTCCTCGAGCAGGGCCAGTAGTTCGGTGAGGTGTTTTTCCTCGCGTACGGACAGCCGTGCCGAGATGCCGGGCTTGCCGTATTCGGCGTGCGCCAGCTCGGGGCGGAACCCACGGTCGAGGTAGGGCGTGGTCATGAGCCGGTCGAACAGGTCGCGGAGCGGATCTTCCCGTCCCGCGGCCGGCGTGAGGTGGAGCTGGTAGTACCCGCCGATGTCCTTACCGGTGATGAGGCTGTAGCCGTGGGTAAGCAGCGAAGTGTAGTTGACGAAGTGCAATCCTTCGCCCGTTTGGAGGTAGAGGCCGAAGCGGGTGACGCGGCTGATCACGCCGGTGTACCGCTCGGCTTTCATGCGCTTGCCCACGGCGATTATGGGCGTGGCCAGGATAATGCGGCCGCTGAGGTAGTCGCGTAGGCGCGAGAAGCCGGCCGCCACCAACAGCAGCAGGACCACGCCGTGCAGCAGCGGGTTGATGAAGACGAAGATGGCGGCCAGCAGCAACACCGTAATGGGCTCGTAGTAGAGCAGGAAGGGGGCGATGACGTTATAGGCGCCCGCCCGGATGCCCTGGGTGCGCCGCGTGAGCTGCAGGCGGTCGCGCACCACCGACAGCAGGGCGTAGGTGCCGTAGAGGATTAGGGCGGCGAGCAGCAGATCGATCCAGTTGAACTGGGGGAGTAGGGGGGCTTCCATGGCGTCAGAGGGAGTATTTCAGGTAGTCTTCGGATTCCAGCATACCGCCGATGTCGTTGGCGATGCTCTCGGTGATTTCGAGGCTACCGTCGGGCACGCGGGTGAGCAGGCCGATACGCAGCAACCGCTGGAGGATGCTGGCGTAGCGCTCCTGGTAGGCGGGGCCGAAGAGCTTGCGCAGGCGGTAGTCGCGTACCTGCTTTTCGAGCAGCACGGTGGCCAGCAGGGTGGCGGTATCCGGGGAAAGGAAGGAGGGCAGGCTGTAGCGGCGGCCGGTGGGTTGGTACACCCGCTCGTCGTCGAAGCGGTGGGTATAGTAGGCCCAGCGATTGATCGTTTCGCCGACATTGCCGCCGGTGGCGCGGTAGATCCGCTTGACCATCTTGGCGAAGGCGGCCTCGCTGACCGGTTCCCCGTCGGCGTCAACCATGACCTTGTGGGTAGCTCCGTGACGAATACGGACGGCTTTTTCCATGTCGGGCAGGGTAAAGCCGTCGAGGTTGATCTGGGACTGGAACACCCGGCCCAGGTCAAGGAATCGGTTCAGGTGCTGGTACACCGCGTTGCTGGTGGCCACGAGAAAGAAGATGCGACCGGAGTAATCGTCGATGTGCTCCCCGAGCGCCCGTACGTTGGATGCCAGGGCGGCTTCGCCGTCGGCCCAGGTCTCGAGGTCGTCGATCCACACCAGCGGGCGGGTGTGTACGGTGTACTTCTGCACGAAGGACAGGGCCGCGGCGAGGTCGCAGGTGGTGCGGGTACGCCGCCCCTGGACGGTTACCGAGCTGTTGGGCTGGAGGCGGATGGTGTGGCCGGCGAAGAAGCGATTGGTGATGAGCTCCCCGAAGAGGGTCTTGCCGGCTAGGCGGTTGCCCGTGAGGATCACGGAGCCGCGAAAGCCGAGTTTCCAGTTGTCGACCAGCTGGCGCAGGTGCTCGGTTTCCCGCTCGCGACCGACGAGGAAGGACTCGCCGATGTACCCCCGCGTCATGAGGATGTTGGTGTAGGCCGAGTTGGCGGGGGAGAGGGTACGCTGGCGGACTACGCGGACGGTCTTTTCGCTAACGCTGAGCTTGTCTTCCCGGGCCGCGTCGCCCAGCAGCTTGTTCAGCCCCGTAACGTGGCGGCCGAGCCATCCCTGCAGAAAGGTAAGCCACCGCCCCTGCCGCCGGGTGAAGGCGTCGATACCCGTCTGCAGGGGGAGCGGCAGGAAGCCGGGGGTGGGGCGGTACGCCGTGGTGAGGAAGAGGTCGCGCCCAATCAGCCCTTCCAGTCGGGTGCGGATCTTGGCGTACTGGGCCTGCCGCTCCGCGGTACGTTCCAGGAAAGTGACGAGGGGCTGGGCGAGCTGGTTGTTATCGACGGTGATTTCCTGTCCGGCCTTGGCCTCGTTGGAGAGGAGCAGGGCGCGGTTGCGTACGTTGGCCACGGCGACGTGGAGGCCGTTGGTGATCTGTTCGCTCAGTTCCCAGAGTTCGTAGAGCAGGGGCATGATCTCGGCGCTCATCCACTGGTCGGTGGACCAGCGGAAGTTTACCTCTTTGAACCTCAGCAGGCCCTCTTCGGCGGCTATCGTCACCTTGAGTTTATCGGGCAAGCCGGCGATCAGCGCGTTGACCCGGTTGGTGTAGCGGTCCAGGCGGGGTGGGGCGGCCTCGTCGGTGACGCTGTCGTCGAGCCGGGCGGCCACCACGCCGGGGCGTTCGGAGGTGGTATTCCCTTCCTGGATGAAGCGGACCATCTCGGCGGCGCGCTGCTGGGCGCGGGTGGTCATTTCTTCGGTCTGAGCGATGGTATCGGCGAGCTGGCCGCGGAGGTCACCGAAGCGGACGGCGAGCTTGCCCAGCTGGCGGTATTCGGTGGTGAGGGCTTCGGATTGTCCGGCGATCTTCCGCAGCTGGTCGCGGTAGAGGGGCCAGGGATTGTGCTGGAGTTTCCAGGCGCGGAGTTGCCGGCTGCCCTGTTTCTGGTTGCGCTGAAGGGCTTCTAGGCGGGCGGTATGGTCGCCGTCCCATTCGTGGAGGGCGGCGGTGAGGGCGGCGCGGCTGCGGGCGTAGAGGTCGGAGACGGCGGCCTCGTCGGTCCGCTTTTCCCTAGCGTAGAGGGAGGCGATCTGCAGCTGCAGCTGGACATCCCGGTAGAGGAGGAGAAAGTGCTTGGCGCGCTCAGCCCATTCGAAGTGGATGAGGCGGCACTCCAGGTCGGTGAAGTTCTCCTCTTCCCCGACCGGGCAGGCGTCACCGCGCGCTACCATGGCTTCGGCCATGTCGCGGGCGTGGCGGGCCATTTCCTCGACGGGGCCGGCGGGATCGACGCGGTTAACGGCCCGTTCGGCGGTGGTGGTGAAGGTGGCGGGTAGATCGGCGGTCATGGGAGCAAGATAGGACGGCGAATTTTAGGGGTGGACGTCTAACGGACTGTAGCCTATCTTCCTCCCATGCTCCCAAAAGTAATCCTCCCCCTGCTCTTGCTCCTGGCCGGCCTCACTGCCTGCCAGGAAGAACTCCCGCCCCCGGCCGTGGACACCCCGGCCGGTTTCCAACAAACCGTCACCACCGTGCCCGACAGCCTCCTGCGCCACGCCGTATTCTTCTCCTTCCAGGACCAGACCACCCAGGCGGAGATCGACTCCGTGCAGCAAGCCTTCAGCAACCTCAAGCACGAGATCGAGCAGATCCGCGATTACGAGTGGGGTGCCAACAACAGTCCCGAAGGACTCAACAAGGGCTTCACCCACGCCTTCTTCGTCACCTTCTACAGCGAGGAGGACCGCGCGGCCTACCTGCCGCACCCCGCCCACCAGGCCTTCGTGAAGGTGTTGCAGCCACATATGAAGGACGTTTTCGTGGTCGACTACTGGGCGCGCAAGGACTAGCCTTCCGGATACCCACTTAAACCACGGCCTGCGCCGCATCTCTCGGGCAAGCCCTACTTTGCTGTGGCACTATCCGGTCGACGGTTGTTCCGGCTTCCGCCGCCACGGTAAAGGAAAGAAGTGTTAAGGCATCAAGCCACTGCGGGTTTTCGCGTTTCAAGAACAGCGAAACCCAACCCCATGAAGCATTCCTTACTCCTTCTTTCCCTATTTCTTTCCGCCTTCTGTACCGCCCAGCACATTGAAGTTCCCGAAGTCACTTACGACGCGCCGGAGGACTACGCCGAGCAGCACGAAAAGGTGATCGAGGTGGTCAACCACCTCGAAAATATCCCAGCGGATATCTACCAGGGCGAGCGCAAGAAAGCCGCCGCCTATCTGATGACCTGGCTGCAGGGCAGTCCTGACGTAACCGTCACCGTGGAAAGCTACGCCGCCCCCTACATGGGCTACGGCGAGACCCTCGTGATCTTTATGGGCGAGTACGCCAAGCAGGTGATCCAGCAGCCGGAAGCCGAGGCCCTCACCCTCCACGTCGCCGCCATGGAAAGCGTCATCAACTACTACCGCGACAATATCGACGTATACGGTCGCAACAAGGATTTCGACAAGCTCGCCAAGCTCCAGGAGAAGGGCAAGCTGGAAAAGTATATCGGCAAGCAACTCAGCTAGCCCAGCCCCCCCCTGCGGGCACCCGTTATTTACTGAACCGGACCGTACGCATTAGCGCCCCATCCACCCTCCCACACACGGGTGACGGGCCGCGTACGGCCACAGCATACCCCTCATGAAGCAGCTTTTACCCGTATTATTCCTGTTCCTTTCCACCCTGGCCATCGCCCAGGCTCCCGTGGCCCAGTTCGCCTCCTACGAGCCGACCCCGGAACGCACCACCACTACCTTCACCCAGCAGCACTTCGAGGTGATCCGGCAGATCAACTATCTGCAGGACATGCCCGCCGACAAGGAGGTGGAGAAGCGTAAGCAGGCCGTGCTGTACGTGACCAACTGGATGAAAAGCAGCCCCGACGTCAATCTCGTGCTGGAGGACAAGATCATGCCCTACCTGCAGTACGGTGAGTCGCTGGCCATCTTCATGGGCGTTTACGCCCAGTTCGAGCTCACGCATCCCACCACGGACTACGTCGCCGCCAATATCGCCGGCGTGCACAGCGTGATCTCCTACTACCTCGATAACAAGGAGACCCTCGGCTTCGACGCCGTGCTCGAAAAGCTGGTCAACATGCGCGACAGCGGCCGCCTCCGCGGCTTCCTGAAGCGGCGGATCAGCTAGCCCCACGGGCTTACTCGCCCAGGCGGCCGCGCTCTTCCTCGCTCGCGCTGCCCCGCCGCTCCCGCCGGTCCAGAAAGCGATTGCCGAATTTGTAGGTGACCTTGGCCGAAAAGACGGGAGCCTCCCAGGTCGACCGCAGGTCCATATCCTGCTCCTGGTAGGAGATCGTACCCGTGAAGTACTTGCGTACGATGCCGTCGGCCGTAAGCACAAGGTTGAAGCGCTTATCGAAAAAGTCCCGTTCCAGGCCCGCGTCCAGGCCGTAAAGGGGATAGAACCGGATGATTCCATCCAGACCTCTGCCCTGGTAGAAGCCGCTCAACTGGAGCCGCCACTGCCAGGGCATTTTTATGTCCGCCTGCAGGAAGCCGGTCACGCTCAGCTGGTCCTGCGCGAATTCCCCGCCCAGGTAGTCGCTCGTATAATCGTTGAAGTACACCATCACGCCACCGAATCCACTCACGGGACCGGCTATCCAGTCGAGCGGGAAGTACAGGCTGCCGCCGTAACGGACGTAGCGGTCGAGGTTGACCGTCGTTTGGAAGGCGGCCCCGGTGGCCTCGTCCTGCTCGGTCACGTCGCTCAGGATGTCGCGGGTGTAGTCGTAGCTCAGGTTCAGAAAGGGCTGCTTCTCGTAGGTGACGGAGAGCTGTCCGCTGTGAATGAGCTCGGGCTGCAGGAAGGGGTTGCCCCGCTCGTAGGTCAGGGGGTCCAGGTAGGTGATGAAGGGATTCAGGTCGTAGTAGCTCGGCCGCTCGATGCGGTAGCTGTAGGCCAGGCTCCAGCCCAGCGGACCGGTCAGGGGAGCGCTCACGCTCAGACTGGGAAACAGCTGCCCGAAGTCCCGCACGTTGAGGCTGTCGATGGTCACGTTGTAGCCTTCCATCCGCGTGTGCTCGTAGCGGAGGCCGGCGTTGGCGCTCCAGTCCCCGCTCTCCCAGGCCATTGCCACATAGGCGGCCGAGATATTCTCATCGTAGCGGAAACGGTTGGATAGCCGAGTATCGAGCTCGAAGCTCCCGTTGTGGCGCTCCCGTGCCTCCAGTTCGTTGTCGAGGGCGGCGCGGCTGACCTTGGCGCCGGCGGTCAGGCCGTAGCCATTACCGAGCGGCCTGGTGTAGTCCGCCCGCGCACTTCGGATCATCGCCTCGGAGGGCTCGAGGTTGAGGCGGTCGTCGTAGTCGGCTCCCGCCGTGGTGAGCAGGGTGCGCGTATCGCGGGCGAAGGTATTGAGGCTACCGTCGAGGGTGAGTTGCTGTCCCGAACTGTCGAGTTTAATGCGGTAGTAGGCATCTAGATTCAGATTGGTGAAGTCGCGCGTCCGCTCGCGGAGGGAGGAGAAGGCTTCATCGGCTTCGCTGCTGCCGGGGCGCAGGATGCGGGTGCGGGTGCGTCCGGTGACCGGGCTGTCGCCAAAGTTGTAGCGGGCGCTAACCCCCGCCCGGTGGCGGTCGTTGAGGTCGTAGTCGGCGGAGAGTTGCGCGGAGTAGCTTTCGGGCGAGCCTTCCGTCCGGGTCTCCTGCACGTACGTGCGGTCGCTGAAGCGGCGGGTCAGGTCCAGCCCCTCCAGCCACTTGCGGCGGTTGTAGCTTACGGTACCGTTCAGGTTCAGCCCCCCGGCCTGGTGGCCCAGCTGGGCGCCGGCGCGGTACTTGGGCAGTTCGCCGTAGCCGCCTCCGACATACACCTGTCCGTACGTGCCGAGCAGGTTATTCTGTTTCAGGATGATGTTGATCACGCCGCCGTTGCCCTCCGCGTCGTAGCTGGCACCGGGCTGGCTGATCACCTCGATCGACTTGATATTGTCGGCCGGCATATCGCGCAGCAGGCTGCTCACGTCGAGGTACTTGGTGGGCCGGCCGTCGATGAGGATCGTCAGGCCCGAGCGCCCGGCCATGCTGATGCGGTCGCCGGCCACCACCACCCCGGGTACCTTCTTGAGCAGGTCGATCACGCTGCCCCCCTGCCCGGTAATGGCCTCGTCCACGTTCACCACCAGCTTGCCGGCCCGCTGCTCCAGGAAGGGGCGCTTCGCGGTGACCTCCACGGTGGCCAGGTCGGTCGCCGAGCCCTGCAGCTGATATTCCGGCAGGGTGAGTTCCCGACCGGCGGCCAGCTGAAAGGACGGGTGATCCGTCTGGGGCAGGCCGATCCCGGTGGTGCGGATAAAGTAGTCCGCTGCCGGGACGCCGGAAAAGGAGAATTTGCCCGTAGCGTCGGACAATTCCAGCTTGACGACGGCGGAGTCTGCGGCGGCGAGCAGGATCACGTTGGTGAATTCAGCCGGGCCCCCTTCCGTAACCACGCGGCCGGAAACGGAAGCGGACTGGGCCCGGAGGAGATCGGGGCCGCAGCAGCCAAGCAGTAACAGGATGAGCAGGGGGTAACGATTTGACATAGCGGCGTTTTGCGGGGTAGGTAGGTACTTAGGGCACGGATGAAGGTGAGCCAAACAGCGGGACCGTCCAGCTTTCTTAGACCGAAGACACCCCGTCTTCGACTGAAAAGGACGTGCAACCGTCCTTCGGGTTGCAACCGGCCGGCACCCTACTTCGTAATTCATCCTATGCGCGTACTGTTACTCCTCTTGCTCTCGACGGCCGGCGCTTACGCCCAGGGGGATGGGTTCTTCCGTCTCGCCTACGCCAACGACTACTTCGGCGCGACGGATTATTACTTCACCCAGGGGATCCGACTCGACTACGGCAACGAACGGCGGGGCTGGCTGCTGGCCCAGGAGGGGTATACGCCGACCAGCATCCGCGACGATCAGATCCGCTACGGGGACCGTCCGTACGCCGGGGCGCTGTACGCAGGATTCTGGCGGCGTGGCGCGGGCAGCCGGGGCGGATCGTGGAAGCAGGAGCTCACGGCCGGGGTGCTCGGTCCGCTGTCCCTGGCGGCCGAGGAGCAACGGTGGATCCACGCGCAGACCGGTAACGTCGAACCTCGGGGCTGGCCCTACCAGGTTGCCAACGACCTGCTGATCAATTACCGCCTGGTCCTGGAGCGGACCGTCATCGACCGCCGCTTTCTCCGGGTAGGCGGGCGGGCCGAGGGCCGCCTCGGCACCTACCGCAGCCGCCTGGAAGCCGGCATGGAGGTCCGTGTAGGGCTGCTCCGCTTTCCGGAACTCGCCCTGCACCTGCGCCCCGGCGCCCGGCTGGTCGGTTACGATGCTACCCTGCAGGGCGGAATCTTTAACCGCAGCAGTCCGTATACCCTGAGCGCGGGTGAGATCAGACGTCTGGTGGGCCGAATGGATGCGGGGATCGATCTGGGCGGACGCCGGTGGGGCGTGAGTTTCACGCGCACCTTCCTGACGGCGGAGTTTGCCGGTGGGAAGGCCCACGACTGGGGTACCGTGGGCCTGCGGATCGGCGCCCGGCCCGCCGCGGGTGCCTACGACAGCTGGTAGTCGAAGTCGTAGTAATGGGAACCCTCCTCGCGGCGAATGTCCATCGTGCCGGACAGCCCGGTGAGCTCTTCCGTACCGGAATCCGGGATCACTTCGAGAATCAGGCGCGAGGACTTGCCCTGCATGATGCCGAAGTGCTGGAGCAGGAAGGTGCCGGCCCTGCCCTCCAGCGTGCCGCTCACCTTCTCGATGGCCACGTACCCGGCGGAACCCTGGACGGAAGACATGCCGGTGAGCAACTCTCCCTGGCTGCTGGCCTCCAGCGGACCGGAGAAGGTCTTGTCGAGCGACATGCGGCCTATGCCGCTATCGGGATAGGCTTCGAGGGGTTGCATCCTGACTTCGAAGGGGCCGGTAATTTTCACAGCGTATCGGATTTTTGGTGAACGCTAAAGATAGCGTCGCACGCCCGCTCCGCCCGGCGTGTTCTTCACCTTGGGGATTACCCGTACCGGTGAAAAATCTTCCCGCCAAATCGTCGCGGAAGCCTTTCTCAAGACTTCGATCCAATGGAACTATTCGATATGTACTACCTGAACAGCGTCGTGATTGCCGTCATGCTATTCCTGCTCATCCTCCTGGCCGATGAACTGGGGATGCGCTTGGGGGAGCACAACCAGAAGAAGACCGACGAAGACCTCAAGTCGCACACCTCCTCGATCCAGGCGGGCGTGATCGGTATGCTGGCCCTGATTCTGGGGTTCACCTTCAATATGTCGATCCAGCGGTACGACAGCCGCGCCAGCGCCGAGATCACCGAGGCCAACTCCATCGGCACCGCCAAATTGCGGGCGGCCCTACTGCCGGAGCCCTACGCGAGCGAGGCCAATGCCGCCCTCGAGGACTACATCGATCTGCGCATCCGGAGCACCCAGGTGGACCTTACGCAACGGGACGAGCGAAAACGCCTCACCTTCGAGACCCGCGACCTGCAGCAGCGCATCTGGGATAACGGTATTGCGGCCGCCTACGAATATCCCAACCCGGTAACCACCGGCTACTTCCTGACC
>JBGTHX010000198.1:0-2178 GCA_041746055.1 Lewinella sp.
CATGACCTTCGCCTGGTCTCCGAAATCGCCCCAAGCTACGTAGTAGGCGAAGGGCAATGACATGGCTGCGGCACCGAGGACCACTTCCTTGTCATGCGCAAAGACCAATAGCGCCTCCGCCGCCTCAGCGTGGGGCACCCTTCGTGTAGCGAAGTCCACCAAGATATTGGTGTCCAAGAATAGCCTATCCAAGGTTGTAGTATTTTTCCATCATCGCCTCCATGTGCTCCTTTCGCCTTAGGGGCGTAGGTGGGTCTGTAAATTCGGATAGTCCCTCCCGGAGGGATTTGGGTACCGGCATCCCCCATCGGTTGGTGCCGATGTACTCGGTAGGTGTTTCCAGTCGCTGTTGGCGGCTTGCTTCCTCGTGGATCTTCTCGTACATCATGGCGGAAAGGCTCTTGCCAATGGTCGCCGAAATTTCCTTCCCGAGACCGATGGTATCCTCGTCGAGGCGAAGCGTGAGTGTTTTGGCGGGCATAGTTGATGTTTTGTACGTACAAAACCCAATTTGTACGTGTAAAGTTACTCCACTGTCCCGCATCCAACTTCCGCATCGCAGGTTGATGTACATACATGGAATACTCACACACCATCGAAATCGGCATCGACAGTTTTGCGGCAGCGTCATCGGCCGGGACCTCCGGGGTGGCCGTAAGTGATGTCACGTCGATGCGGCATTTGCTCGAGCGCGTCCGGCGGGCCGACGAGGCCGGCGTCGATGTCTTCGCCATCGGCGAGCACCACCGCCGCGAGTACCTCGACTCGGCACCGCACGTGATCCTCGGGGCGGCGGCCGCGGTCACGGAGCGCATTAAGCTCGGCAGTGCGGTCACGGTGTTGAGTGCCGCCGATCCGGTGCGCGTCTTTCAAAACTTCGCCACCGTCGATTTGATCTCGAACGGTAGGGTAGAGGTCGTGGCGGGGCGCGGTTCCTTCACCGAGTCTTTCCCGCTCTTCGGGCGGCAGTTGAAGGACTACGACGCGCTCTTTCGAGAAAACTTGGAGCTATTGCTGAAGCTGCGTGAATCGGAAGAGATCACCTGGTCGGGGCAGTTCCGGCCCGCCCTCACGGGCCAGGGAGTCTATCCTCGTCCGGTGCAAGAGAAGTTGCCCATTTGGGTGGGCGTCGGTGGCACGCCGGAGTCTTTCGTGCGGGCGGGCATGCTCGGCTTACCGCTCATGGTCGCGATCATCGGTGGGGAGACGCACCGCTTCCGGCCGCTGGTGGACCTGTACCGCGAAGCCGGCAGGCGCGCCGGCCACGATCCGGCGCAGCTCAAGGTCGGCATCCATTCTCTAGGCTACGTGGCGCCCACGGGTGCCGAGGCAACGGCGGACTTCTTCCCGGGCTACGCGCGGACCTTCACGAAGATCGGCAAGGAGCGGGGCTGGGCACCGATCACGCAGGCGCACTACGAGCACCAGATCGGGCAGACGGGCGCGCTCGTGGTGGGGGATCCCCAGGAGGTGGCGGCCAAAATTTTGCGGCACAGTGAGGCGCTCGGGGGCATCTCGCGCTTTGCCTTCAATATGGACATGGCGGAGGTGCCACAGGAGAAGCTGCTTCGGGCGATCGATTTGCTGGGGCGGGAGGTGAGGGGCTTGGTGAATGGGTAACGTGCACTGGCGCATGGCTGAAGGGGCCCGTAGCGGCGCCAGGGGCCCGTTAAACCAGTGAGCTGTTCGAGAACATTTCTACTGTCTGAGTTTATCGACAGCCCACTCGTCCAACGACCGCCCTGGCGCCGGGCTGCTGTCAGGAGGAGCGTCCGCACGGACTCTTCCTAAGTGCTTATCGGGCTATAGATGAGGCTTACGCCAAAACTCGGCCTACTCTGCATCTTTAGCGCATGCACACCCAGAGCCTCTCAGGCAGTAATTCCGTTACCCAAGCTCAGCAGAAGTTCAACTGCCACCAGCGTTGGCTCCCGGTACTCCTGATGCTGTTGCTCATCGCCTGTGGCACCGAGCGAGGAGAATACGTCGAGTCCGGCTCAGAGGCCATGGAGGACGGGAGCTACGGATTGGACCAGGAGCACCGCATGAACTTCGGCCCCGACGCCGCCCAACCCCCTGCCCCCGCCAGTGCCGCCCCCGGCACAGACGCCGCCCCCGCCCGTAAACTCCTCCGCACCGCCAGCCTCTCCATCCGCGTGGACAGCGTCGATCGCGCGG
>JBGTHX010000199.1:0-13351 GCA_041746055.1 Lewinella sp.
GACAGGGATCCGAAAAGCAAGAAGGCGAAAAGGCGTAGGTACATCGAGGCAGTTTTGGCGGTGCAAAGGTAAGGTATACAGGCCTATAGGCGGTATACCGGCGTCTGGTTGACCGAACACCCAGTCGCGTGCATTCGTTGAAAAAGAGTCCGTCCGAACGGACTATTTACTAATTCATTAACGATCCAGCTACCATGAAAACCTTCACCTCCTTCACGGGCATCAGCCCCGACAACTCGATGTACCGCAACACCGACCACCTGTTTGACATCCAGCGCCGGCGCCTCTACGGCGACCAGTCGATGGACGGCGAATACGAATTCAACGTCCCCCGCGCCAACGTTACCGAACTGGACGAAGAACAGCGCAGCGGCTACCTGATCGAGCTGGCCGCTCCCGGCTACGAGAAGTCCGATTTCGACGTGTCGATCCACAAAGGCGTCATGACCATCACCGCAGATCTGCACGATGACCGTCGCCGGAGTCACGACTCCTTTACCCGCCGTGAGCACAACTACCACAGCTTCCGCCGCCAGTTTACCCTTCCCGAGCAGGCCGACGAGGAGAACGTGACCGCCAGTTACACCCGCGGGATCCTGGAAGTATTCGTACCCGTACTCAAGCCGGTTCGCCAAACCCGCGCCCCGCGCCGCATCGAGGTAGGCCAGTAGGCCCTACCTAGCCAAGACTATTGTAGTATCGCAGCGACTCCAGGATGACATCCGGGGTCGCTGCCTCGTTTACTACCGCCCGTCCCGGAGCATCGAGCAGGGTGAAGTTGATTTCGGTACTTTCGTTCTTCTTGTCTTGCCGCATAAGGGCGATCAGCTCGGGAAAGGAGGATTCGGGGACCGGCTGGTGCCCGTAGATCGCCAGGCAGTAGCGGGTGATTTCCTCTAGTTGGTCCGGGGTCAGGCCCCGCTGACGCTGGCTGATCCAGGATTCCGTGATCATCCCGGTAGCCACGGCCTCCCCGTGGAACAGCCGATCAGTCCGGTTCAGGTGCCAGCTCTCCACGGCGTGGCCGATGGTGTGCCCGAAGTTGAGCGCCTTGCGGATGCCCCGTTCGTGGGGGTCCTGCTCCACCACGTCCCGCTTTATGGCAACGCTGTGCCCGATCACCGCCGGCCAGTCGAGGGAGTTCAGGTCGGTTACGGTTTTCAACTCGCCCCACTGCTGCGCGTCCGCAATGAGGGCATGCTTGATGACCTCGGCGAAGCCCGACCGCAGCTCACGCGGCGGGAGGGTACGCAAAAATCCGGGATCGACCCAGACGGCCTGCGGATTGGCGAACAGGCCGATGCTGTTCTTGACGTCGTAAAAGTCAATCCCCAGCTTGCCCCCCACGCTGGCGTCCACCTGGCTCAGCAGGGTCGTAGGGATCTGCACGAAATCGATGCCCCGTTTGAAGGTCGCCGCGGCGAAACCGCCCATGTCGCCGATCACTCCGCCGCCCAAATTGAGGCAGCACCAGCGCCGCCCTACCCCGTCGCGGAAGAGGGATTCCCAGATGAAGCGGCAGGTATCGAGGTGCTTGTGCCGCTCGCCGGAGGGCACCTCCACGCGTACGACGCGTCGGTCGGCGAGGAAGGGTTCCAGCAGGGGCAGACAGTGGTCGCGGGTGTGCGCGTCGTAAAGCACCACCCACCCGGCATAGTCGCGGGCTTGCAGCCAGTCGAAGTGGGATGGGCCGAGAGAGTCGATGCGGATATCGTAATCCTGGCCGACGGAAAGGGTCATAAGGTAAAAGATTACCAGCGCTTGCCGATCTGCACGTTGATGTACAGACTCAGGAAAAGCGGGCTGTTGGTGACCCCGGGGGTGAGGTCGCTTTCGATCATCAGGTCGGTGTTGCCTACGAAGTAGTCGGCCATGATGCCGGCTTCCAGCGATTTGGCGGTCTCTTCGAAGGCTCCGAAGCCGAAGTGGGTGGCGAAGCGGGCGTGTACGCCGGGCCGGAGCCCCACCTCGTCGAGGCCCACCGTCCAGGCGCTGGCGCCGAACACGTTGACCTGATTATCGAGGAAGACATCCCCGTTCTCGCCGGTGTAGCGAACGTCGATCGGTGCGGCGTCGGCGCGCTCGATCTCGAGGTAGTAGGGTTTGAGAATCCCCAGGCTGGGGCCGAACTCGTAGGAGTAGCCGATGGCCACGCCGCGTTCCTGGGCCTTTTCGGAAAGAAAGCGCTTCATGCCGATGCCGAGGCGGAGGGCGTAGAGTTGATTCTGCTTACCAAACACATAGGCGCGGCTCACCCGGTTGCTGACTACGTTGACGCGATCGGGATTCTCCCGGCGCTCGCGGCTGTGACGGATGTCGCCGAAGGTGAGGGTCCAGAAGCGGGTCTTATCGTAGGTAATGAGCTTGCCGGACCGCACGCCGAGCATGAAGTTGCGGGGCGTGGCGATGGCGACATTGAAGGTCAGTTCGTGGTTGTAAACCACGCCGATCGACTTGGCGTCGTAAATGTTGCGGTCACCGGGCAGCTGCTGCTGGGCCGTCATCAGGGCGGTCGTCATCAGCAGGAAGCACAGGAGTAACAATCGGTGCATGGGGGAAAGATATAGCGAATGTACAGTAAGCCCCCCCCCTTTGTTGCCAGACGCTACCTTTAGCCGCACCAATTGTCGCCCGACTTGTCTTCCACCACTGTAATACGGGTCCGCACCGACGTCCGCCACCCCCGGCTGCGCTACGTACTCGATCTGGTGGGCGACGATCTCGGCTACCGCTTCCGGTTCCACAACGACCGCTCCGTCTTCGGACCGGGAGACCACCCGGTCACGATCCAATACGGAGGAGACGGTCCCCGATCCCTGCCGGCCCACCCCCTGCTCTGGGGCAAGACCCCGGCACCCGCGGACACCGCCCCCGGCTTCACCCCGGAAGGGCTGCCGCTCTTCTTCGCTACCGACCGGGGTCACGATCTCCTGGCCTGCATCTTTTACGCCGTCACGCGCTATGAGGAGTACGCGGCCTTCGAACCCGACCGCCACGGCCGCTTCACCTCCCGGCTCTCCCACGCCGGCCACCATGGCTACCTGCACCGGCCGGTGGTGCGGGAGTGGACGGCGGCGCTCGGACGGCAGTTGCGAACCTGGTTCCCAGGGCTTCCGGAAACCGCTGTCCGGCCCCTGCAATTGCGTCCGACCTACGACATTGATATCCTCTGGGCCTGGCAGTACCGCGGCTGGCGCGGCCGGGCGGGACTGCTGCGCGATGCCTTCCGCGGGCAATTTTCGCGCGCGCTCTCGCGACTGCGGTCCGGCCCCGGTAACGACCCGTACTTCACCCTCGGACAGCTGGAAGACCTACACCGCGCCACCGGCCTCACGGCAACCTATTTCTGGCTGCTCGCCCGGCCCGGCGGTGCCGTGGACCCGAACCCCTACCCCATCCCGGAGGCCCAGCAGGAACTGATGCGCCGGCTGGAGCGCCACGCGCGTATCGGCCTGCACCCGAGCTACCGCAGTCCGGAGCGATCGGATCTGCTCGCCGAAGAACGGGAGCGGATCGAGCAAATCCTGGAACACGGCGTCTGCTGCTCGCGGCAGCATTTCCTGCGGTTCCGGCTGCCGGCCACTTACCGCCGGTTGCTGGAGGCCGGTATCACCGAGGACCACAGCATGGGCTACAGCGACGGGGTCGGCTGGCGGGCGGGCACGAACCTACCGTTTCGCTGGTATGACCTGGAACGGGAGCGCGAGACACGTCTGGTGATCCACCCCTTCGCGGCCATGGACGTCACGCTGAAGGATTATCTCTCGCTGTCGGCGGAGGACGCGGGTGCCCGGGTCCTGCAATTGGCGGAGGCGGTAAGACCCTACGGCGGTCCGTTCAACCTGCTGTGGCACAACAGCAGTTTCGCCGCCGAGTACGGCTGGGAGGGATGGTGGCCGGTGTACGTGGCTACCCTTGAACGGTTGCTGGCGGACGGTGCCGTGGCCTGGACGGACGATTAGTCCAAATCAAACAGGTCCCGGACACCCGGGTAGCGGGCGAAGTTGAACCCCTCGGCCAGCTCGTAGCCGGCTTCGCGACCCAAATTACGGGCCTTGGCGCGTATGAACTCCATGAAATCGTCGCCGCTGATCGGTGTCGTAGGCTCACTGGAGTAAGCGTTGGCGACGCTGTCGGAGAACTGGGACTCGAAGCAGGCGATGGCCTCCATCTTGCGCTCGAAGTAGGGCGTCACGTCGACCACAAAATCCGGGTGCCGGTTGCGATCCTGGATGTAGTGGTAGACGGCCCGGGGGCGCCAGGGCTCCTGGGGTTTACCCTGCAGGCTTACTGTCTCGATCTTGCGCAGTCCGCTGTAGTAGGCGGCGTCCGCGACCAGATTGGCGGTACGGCCGTGGTCGGGGTGGCGGTCTGAAAGGGCGTTGGCCAGCACGATATCGGGGCGGCAATCGCGGATGGCGGTCATGACTTTCCGTAGCGTCGGCTCGTCATGGGTGATGAAACCGTCGGCCAGTCCGAGGTTCTCCCGGAAGCGGGCACCGAGCTTACGGGCGGAGGCGTCGGCTTCGCGCATCCGGATCTCGGGGGTGCCCCGCGTACCCAATTCTCCCCGGGTGAGATCAAGCAGTCCGAAGGTGTGTCCCAGCGCGGCGTGGTGCAGCAGCGTACCGGCACAGCTCAACTCGACGTCGTCGGGGTGAACACCGACGGCGAGAATATTGACTTTGATCATTTGGTCGTTAGGAATTAACTAAAGATGGCTAACCCGCGAGCCGCCGCGGGGTTTACGCAACGCCCCACCCGAACCTTGGCTCCGGCGGGCAGGTTATAGACCGAACAGTATACTTACGATGATTAAAGTTCTACTCCGGTACACCGCCTTAATGACGGTGTTCCTGATTTTTACCCACTGCGCTGATTACAAACTGCACGAAGCTCCCGTAGAGGATCTCACCAGTGAAGAAGCCCCGAAGAGTCCGTTACAGTACTCCACCTTCATGGTGGGCGACCTGGGATATGATTACGACCGGGGGCTCACGACCCTGGAGTCGATGATCTCGAAAATGCCGCGCGGCAAACAGGAAAGCTCCTTACTGCTGCTGGGCGACATCACCGGCAAGGAAGGCCTGGAGAGCGACCCCGACGAGAAGGACATCGCCTACCTCGATGACGTCATCAGCCGGCTCCAGCGGGTACCCGGCAAAATCTATTACACGCCCGGGGAGAACGAGTTGGGGCGCGACGGACAGTTCAGCCGCCTGGACCGCCTGGAGGACTACTTCGACGATCACAGCGAAAAAAAGGTCCGCTTCATGCCCAACAACGCCTGTTCGGGCCCCGACGACGATGAGCTCATCGACGGCGTGGGACTGATCGGCATCAACAGCGCCTGGTACCTGTCCGACTGGAACCGCGACGAGGAGGTCAGCGAGGGCTGCGACATTACCAACCGTGACGCGATGACCTTCGCGCTGGCCGACGAGATCAAGGGCTACCGCGACCAGGTTAAGATCGTGATGATGCACCACCCCCTGCAGGCCAACGGCAACCGGGGCGGTCATTACAGCGTACGCCAGCACCTCTTTCCGCTCGCGGACGTGATTCCCGGCGCCTACCTCCCCCTGCCGATCGTCGGTAGCCTCTTCCGGATGATCCAGGGAGTCGGCGGCGGCCCCGAAGACATTCACAGCCTCCGCTACCAGCAAATGATCCGCAAGGTGGAGAGCGGCATCGACGATGAGGTAAACGTCATTTTCGTCAGCGGCCACGAATTCAACATGATGCTCGCCCACGAGGAGGAGTACGTGAAGATCGTCGCCGGCTCCGGGAGTGAGCGCGGCCCCGCCGTTCCCGGCAACGACGCCAACTACGTACAGGGCGCCGTCGGCTTCAGCCGGCTGGATTTCTACGAGGACGGCTCCGTGTATGTCGGCTTCTATACCGTAGACGAAGACGGTAAGCAGGAACGCACCTTCTACCGCCGGATCATCGAGGACCGCTTCGCCCCCCAGGATGTCGGCGTGGAAGAAGTACCCGCGGAGGTGGTGAATACCGACAGCGTCAGAACCTCCATCTACGCCGGCGACCCGGCCGCCAAGAGCGAGGCGTACAAATCGACTTTCGGCCGCCACTACCGCCCGCTTTACTATATGCCCATAGAAGTGCCGGTGGTTGATATCGACACGCTGTTCGGAGGACTGAAACCCTACCGTCGCGGCGGGGGCATGACCACCATGAGCCTGCACACGAACGGGGGTGACGGGCACATGTACCAGCTGCGGTCGGTACGTAAGAATCCGGCCCAGTTGCTGCCCAGTCTGCTCGAAAACAGCTTCGCGGCCGACCTCGCCAAGGACCAGTTTACCGCGATTCACCCCTATGCTCCCCTTACCCTGCCTCCGCTGCAGCGGAAGCTTGGACTGCTGGGGGCCGATCCCTTGCTCTACTACGTACCCAAACAGAGCGGCCTGGCCGGCTTTAATACCAACTTCGGTGGGGAAATGTACTGGGTGGAGCAGCGTCCCGACGAAGACTGGAGCGGGACCCGCTTCTTCGGCGGTTCCAAGGACATTGTCAGCAACAGCGGCATGCGGGAACTGCTGACGGAGGACTGGAAAAACTACGCCGACCAGGAGAATTTCGCCCGCGCCCGACTGTTCGACTTTTTCATCGGCGACTGGGACCGCCACCGCGACCAATGGCGCTGGGCCGCCTTCGAGGAGTCCGACGGACGGACGCGCTACGTGCCCGTGGGACGGGACCGCGACCAGGTCTACAGCAACTTTGACGGTAATCTGCTCGGGTTGGCCCGGGTATTCGTTCCCGAATCGCGGAAGCTGCGGCCCTTTACCGGGGACCTCGACCACGCCCGCTGGCGGGCCCTAAACGGGAAGTGGAACGACCGGGTGTTTCTCAACCAGATCACCCGCGATGAAATGATCGCCCAGGCCCGCTACATCCAGCAGCAGCTGACCGATGCGTCGATCGACTCGGCCCTGCAACTGCTGCCGCCGGAAGTAAGGCCCTTTAGCCTGGACCAGGAGGACATCGGCGGTAAACTGAAATCCCGTCTGACCCAGCTCGATCGCTTCGCGGGTGAGTACTACGACAACCTGGCGGAGAGCGTAAACGTGCTGGGCACTGACCAGGACGACGTCTTCGTAGCGGAAGGCCTGGAGAACGGTGACGTGCACGTTCGCGTGTACGACGCGGACAAGGACGGACAGGCCGACGAGCTTTTCTACGACCGCGTGTTCCGGCGCAGCGAAACGGAACACATCACCCTCTACGGCCTCGACGGTGATGACCGTTTTGAACTCCAGGGCGCTTCCTCCCCGATCAAGATCCGTCTGGTGGGAGGCACCGACGGGGATACGGCCCTGGCGGAAGGGCAACTCTCCGCCCGCGTGTACGACGAGAAGGACGGTATGGAGCTGGAGGGCAAGACCGGTCGCCTGCACGATCGTCGCAGCAACAACCACCCCGACCTCAACGCCTTCGACTTCGAAGAGTACTACCCCGATTACACGATCCCCGTACCGGCGCTCGGATTCAACGTGGATGACGGACTGTTTGCCGGGGGTGGCTTCAGCTACACCAAGCAGGGCTGGAAGCCCGATCCCTACGCCCAGCGCCACAACCTGACCGGCACCTACAGTACGAATGAGTTCTACAAATTCCGCTACAACGGCGAGATCAACGATCTCTTCCGCCGCCGCAACGACCTCACGCTGGAGGCCCACTACTACAGCCCCGGCTACGTAGCGAACTTCTTCACCCTGGGGAATGACGGCATGGGCCGGCCCGAGGAGGAAGACCTTGAGGGGATCGGCATCGATGAAGACCAGCGGCTGGAGTACAACCGCGCCCGTCGCGAGGAAATCTACTTCAACCCGATGCTGCGGCTCCGCGGAAGCCGCAATCGCTTCAGTTTCTCCATCGGCCCCTTCTACCACAGCTACAAGCTGGATGACGCGCCGGAGTTCACGCTCATCAGCCGTACCTCCGCGATCCCCGACCTCGTGTTCGACCGGCAGCCGTTCGCGGGACTCGCCGCCAGCATCACCTCGAACAACCTGGCCATCCCCCTGCTGGCCGACAATGGCGTCAAGTACGAGCTGTTTGCCCGTCACAGCCGGAACCTGAACGACCCAGACCTCGCGACCACCAAATACGGGGGCAACCTGAGCTTCTACCGGATGCTCACGAAGGCGATCAATTTCGCGACCCGTGTGGGCGTCGAATTCAACTCCGGCGACCCCCTCTTTTACCAGTTGGCTTCGATGGGCGGACGCTTCAATTACCGGGCGGCGCGCGTGGATCGCTATCTTGGACACAGTATGATGTATCAGAACATCGATCTCCGTTTCATGGGCTTCGGCTTCGGCAAGGGTGAAGTTCCGACCATCGGCGGCTTTATCCTGGGCCTTGACCACGGCCGCGTATGGCTGGACGGTGAGCAGAGCAGCACCTGGCACGTGGGTTACGGCGGCGGCGTGTGGGTGGCCCCGCTCGGCGCCACCATCCTCAGCCTGACTTATTTCCGCGATACGGAAAGCGGGCGACTGGCCTTTGCCGCCGGTTTCCCCTTTTAAACACTACCCCGTGAACAAACTTTGGGAACGACCCAACCTGGTGAGTATAGCTATCCTGGTACTGGTGCTGGGTACCGGGATAGCCTATGTCGCCTTTACCGTGAACGAACGACCCGAAACGGAGAGCTTCTCGGCGGAGGACTACTTTTTCCCCTACAACTTCGACCGCCTCACGCGCATCGTTACCCTCCCGGGGGACCTGGAGGAGATTAGCGGACTGTGCCGGGGAATGCGCCCGGGAGAGGTCTTCGCCATTCAAGACGAAGCCGGTACACTCTTCGTGGTAAACACGCTGACCGGAGAGCCGGTAAGCCGGGTAACCTTCGATAAGGACCGGGACTACGAGGGGGTAGCCCGCCACGACTCCGAAGTCTACGTACTCGAGAAGGATGGGGACATCCACTACTTTCAGTACGTGGAAGACTCTACGGAAATTCCCGCCCGGAAGTTTGAAACGGACTTCAGCTACCGAAACGACACGGAGGGTATCTGCTACGACTCCCTAAATAATACCCTGCTGATCGTGCCCAAAGAGCAGGAGCTAAATGGAAATAGTGACAACGAAGACTCCCGGCGGGGCATCTACTCCTACGACATCAACGACGGAAGACTGAACCCCCAACCGACCTACTACATCGATCAAATGGAGGTGGGACAGATCGTTTTCGGTTCCAACCGGGAGTACATCATCAAGCCCAGTGGCATCGCGGTGGACCCCTGGACGCAGGACATCTACGTGCTTTCCTCGGTGGGTAACATCTTGGTAGTCATCGACCGCGAAAGCCGCGTCCGTCACGTGGAACTCCTCGAGAAAAAAACCTTCACCCAGCCCGAAGGCATCACCTTCGCCGAAAACGGCGATCTATACATCAGCAGCGAGGGCCGGGGAAGCAATGGCATAATTGCCACCCTCACCCGCCTGCAGCAACCCGTATCCAATGAGTAACGAACCAAACGCACAGGTCGAGGACAAGGAGAACACCATCCTCTCCCGGGCCAAGGAATACGTCCGCAGACGGTTCAACGAAGACCTGGATCCCATCTACCTCTTCCACAACTTCGCGTACTCGGAGGAGATCGCCGATAAGGCGGAGGAACTGGCGGAGGCCGCCGGGCTCGATGAGGCCGATACCGAGCGCCTGCGCGTTGCCGCCCTGTTCTACCCAGTAGGTTATACCGGAGGGGCGGATCAATTCACCAAACGCTCGGCGGAAGCCCTGCGGGATTTCGCGAAGCAGGAAGCATACGATGCCGGCGCTGCCGCGGAATGGATCTTGGGTGTTCTCGACGCCACGGGAAAGAGCGACTTTAAAGTCCGGTTGCTCCACGACGCCGTCTGGAACTGGCTGGGGCGCAAGCGCTACGACCGCCGCTCGGATTTGCTCCAACTGGAGCGCGAGGCCATCGAAGGCAAACAGGGAGATCCCGTGGGCTTCGGCGAGGACATGCAGGATTTCCTGCTCAAATTCAACTACCTCACCGACGAGGGCAAGACGGAGTTCGACGGCCGCCGCCGGAAAAACGTCAGCAAGCAGCAAAGCAATAATTACAAGATCCAGCAGAAGGAGGTCAAGGCGAAGACGGGCAAGAACTTCGGTCGCGGCATCGACACCATGTTCCGCACCGCTTTCCGCAACCACATCAACCTGAGCCGGATTGCCGACGACAAGGCCAACATGATGATCTCTATCAATACGATCATCCTGTCCATCCTGATCGCCATCTCGGGTGCGGGTCTCAGCTTCTTTGAAGAGCTATTTTTTGACAGTCCGGAGTTCCTGGCTCCCATCATCATCCTGCTGCTGAGCTCGCTCACCGCCGTGATCTTTGCCGTTTTCTCGGCCCGACCCAAGGTGACGGAGTACCGCATCAAGAAGCGCAAGCTCCTGGAGAGCAAGGAGGCCAGCCTGCTCTACTTCGGTAACTTCCTTAAGATTGAAAAGTCGGACTTCATCCGCTATATGTCGGATATGAAGATGGATCAGGACAGCCTGTACGACGACCTGGCGCGTGACCTGTACGACCTCGGACAGGTCCTGCACCGCAAGTACCTGCTGCTCACCATCAGCTACAACACCTTCATTGGCGGACTGGCCCTGGCGGTTCTTTCCTTCCTTTCGGTCTATATTTGGAACCTCACCAATATGCAGTAGGTACTCAGTCGAGGACCTGCAGTTTGGCGAATTTGAGCATGATACGCTTCTCCGGTTGGGGCAGATCGCTGAAGTGAATGGTGGCGATCCGGTTGTCGGTTCCCCCGTCGATGTGCAGCACCTTACCCTCCCCGAATTTCAGGTGAAGCACCTTCCGCCCTACCTCGACCTCCCCTACCGGGCTAGGCTCGAAGGTGGATGGATCGACCTTGGGGGTCGCGAAGCGGGCGGTACCCCGGCGGGTGCGTGGTGCCACGCCGGTGACCCGGGCGCGGTGTTCCCGCTGTCGGGCGACTTCGTCAAACTCGTGGTCGGCGCTGCGCCGGTTTGAAGAGGTATTCTCTACCGCGTCGGCCGGGACTTCCGCCAGGAAGCGGCTCGGTTCGTTCATCACCATTTTACCGTAGCGGTAGCGGGTATTCGCGAAACTCAGCGTGAGGTAGAGTTCCGCCCGCGTGATGGCCACATAGAAGAGCCGGCGTTCCTCATCGAGGCCTTCCATGCTGTCCATGCTCATCCAGCTGGGGAAAAGCTTTTCTTCCAGCCCTACTACGAAGATCGATTTGTACTCCAGCCCCTTGGCGGCGTGGACGGACATCAGGGTGACTACGTCGCCATTCTGGTTCTCCTCGTTAGTATCGAAATCGGTGAGCAGCGCGATATTCTGCAGGTAGGTGGCGAGGGACTTGTCGGGCAGGGTGTCGGTATCGATCACCGTGTCGTCCTCCACAAAGGACTTGATGCCGTCCAGCAGCGCCTCGTGGTTTTCCAGGCGGCCCATGCCTTCGATCGATTTATCATTCCGCAACAGGTCGGTCAGTCCGGAACGCTTCGCGATCAGGTCGGCCAGCTCGTACGCGTTGGCGGTATCCACCTTTTTGCGGGCCTCCTCGATGAGGTGGAGGTAACCGTCGGCGGCGTGTTTCGTCCGGTTGGGGAGTGCCACGTGACGCAGGGCTTCGAAGAGCGTCATGCTTTCCTGCCGGGCCAGGTCTGCGACTTTGGCGATACTCGTATTGCCGATACCCCGCTTCGGATAGTTGATGGAGCGGCGGAAGGCCTCCTCGTCATTTGGGTTGACTACCATGCGCAGGTAGGCTATCAGGTCCTTGACCTCCTTGCGCTGGTAGAAGCTCTGCCCGCCGTACACCCGGTAAAGGATGTTGAAGCGGCGGAGGTATTCCTCGAAGATCCGCGATTGGCTGTTGGTCCGGTAGAGGATCGCGATGTCGCTGTTCTGGAGGTGGTAGCGGTTCTTCTGCTCCAGGATGGTATCGGCCACGCGGCGCCCCTCCTCGTTGTCGTCCACGGCCTTGATGACGCGGATCTTGTCCCCTACCCCCTTGTCGCTCCAGATCTCCTTCTGAATCTGCCGCTTATTGTAGCTGATCACCGCGTTGGCGGTGTTGACGATATTCTCCGTGGAGCGGTAGTTCTGCTCCAGTTTAAAGGTGCGGATGCCGTACTGCCCAAAATCGTTCTCAAAATCCAGGATGTTCTGGATGGTGGCGCCCCGGAAGGCGTAGATAGACTGGGCGTCGTCACCTACCACGCAGATATTCCGCTTACTCTCGGGGTACTGCACCAGTCGCTTGATGATGGCGTACTGCAGGGTGTTGGTGTCCTGAAACTCGTCCACCAGCACGTACTTGAACTTCTCCCGGTACTTGGCGACCACTTCTGGGTGGTTCTGCAGCAATTCGTAGAGGCGGAACAGCAGGTCGTCGAAATCCATGGCTCCTGCCTGCTTGCAGCGGGCCACGTAGGCCGCGTAGATGCGGTGCACGAGGGGCATATTGGCCATCTTGTCCTGGGCCAGCAGCTCCTCGTTTTTCTCGTAGAGCTTGGGGGTAATGAGGCTGCTCTTGGCCGAACTGATGCGGTTCTTGATGGCGTTGGCCTGGTAGACCTGCTTATCGAGGTTCATCTCCCGGATGATGGAACCGAGCAGGCTCTTGGTATCGTCCGTATCGTAGATCGTGAAGTTGCTCGGGTAGCCGATGTGCTGGGCCTCCACCCGCAGGATCCGCGCGAAAAGACTGTGGAACGTTCCGGCCCAGATGTAGCTCGCGCGCTTGCCTACCACCGTTTCGATGCGCTCCTTCATCTCCCGGGCAGCCTTGTTGGTGAAGGTAAGGGCCAGCACCTCCCAGGGGGCGGTGCCCTGCTCGATGATGTGCGCGATGCGGTAGGTGAGTACCCGAGTCTTCCCGGAGCCGGGGCCCGCCACCACCAGTACCGGTCCGTCGATGGTGGTCACGGCCTGCCGCTGTACGTCGTTGAGGGAATCGAGGTAGCTGCTGGTCTTGGGATCGGGCATCGGAGTGTGGATTGAGCGGGCGGCCAAGATAAGCAACAATTTGTTGGTCAGGGACCGGTTGATCAGAAGTCGCTGCGCGGCACTTCCTCGTCCGATTCCGGCAGCCACTTTCCGTGCAGCCGCAGCGTCCGCTCTATGACGTCGCGCACGGCACCTGCGCCCCCGCCCTTGTCGCTTATGTACTTGGCGAGGGACAGAATTTCCGGACAGGCGTCCTTCGGGCAGGCCGGAAAACCCACCAGGCGCATCACTTCGTAATCCGGCACGTCATCGCCCATGTACAGCACGTGCTCGTCTTCCAGTTCATGCAGTTCCATGAATTC
>JBGTHX010000200.1:0-9701 GCA_041746055.1 Lewinella sp.
AAACAGCAGGGTGCCCTGGCTGTTGGGAGTGTACATCCGGCCGTTGGCGCCAACGGTCAGCACCAGGTGGCTGGACTCGCTGGGGACCCAGGCAAAGGGAAACTGCTTTTCACCGTGCAGGTGGTAGAGCGCGGAGCGGTCGAAGAAGCGGGTGCCGCCCTCGCTGGCCAGGGTGGAGGTGATACTGTCGAAGGCCTGCTGGAAACGCTCGGTGCCTACCTCATAGGCGGGCTCGCTATCCAGGCCCCGCCCGGCTTGGCGGGCTACGGCGCGGGCATCAGCGTGGTACTGGTTCAGCAGTTCCTGAATATCGGGCTGGGCCAGGAACGTCTGCCGTTGGGCGTCCTGCTCGGGCAGCGTACACTCCCGCGGGAAGCAGGCCGGCCAGCCTTCCAGCTGGCTCAGCTTACGCACTACGGTTCCCTGCCAGTAACTGGAGTAGTCGCCGGCCCAGACCATGTCCGTCTTGCTCAGCTCCTGTAGCCGGATGGCCGTGAAATAGGGGTCGTAACTGTTGCCGGCATCCTCGTGGGTAGCGTAGGCGCGCACAAAGAAATTATCCCGGTTGCGGAGCTCGATACGGTGCTGGAAGAATTGGATATCCCGCAGGCTGAAACGGTTGTCACCCTGGTAGACGGTCGTGCCGGTGCTGTAGTTGGTGGCCAGGAGCAGTTCGGTGCTTTCCAGGGTGCGGGAGGGGTTGAGCCGGAAATGGAAGGCGGCGCCGGCCTTCAGGTTCTTGCTGTCGTAGTCGACCAGGTCGATCTCTTTGTAGCCCTGACGGGTGATCTCGCCGAGGCCCGGACGGGAGCGGATACCGGAAAAATCGAAGGTGGAACTGCGCTCGTCGCCGTAAATATTGACGGCGTCGTAGCCACCGGGATTATCGCGCGTCAGTTCGGTAGCGTACACGGGATCGTAGTTGTCGGCCACCCAGTCGTTCGCCCGAAAGCCGAAGAGGTTCAGCTTGTAAGCAAACCAGGGCTGTCCGTCCGTATTGTTGATTGCCTGGGCCCAGCGAACACCGCCCTCCAGCAGGTTGCGCTCGGCCACCTTGACCTGCGCACTCAGGCCCGGCTGCAAAAAGGGGTCCTTGGTCTCCAGCGCGATGACGCCATTGAAGGCGTTGGGGCCGTAGAAGGCGGAGGAGGCGCCCACGACGAGATTGACGCGGTTCACGTCCAGCTCGGAGGCGCCCAAAAAGTTGCCGAGGCTGAAGTTGAGGCCGGGGCTCTGGTTGTCGACCCCGTCGATGGTCTGCAGGGAGCGTACGGGGTTGGTGCTATTGAAGCCGCGGGTGTTGACGATCTTGAAGCCGAGGCTGGCGGCGGTCAGGTCCACGTCCTTGAGGCTGCCCAGCCCGTCGTAGAAGTTGGCCGCGGCGGTTTCCTTGATCGCGATGGCGTCCAGCGTCTCGACGGTGAGGGCCGCCTGCTGTTGCTTTTCGCTGATGCGCCGGCCGCGAACCTCTACCACGTCGGTGGTAATGGCATCGCCGCCCAGGGTAACGTTCACTTCGGAGACATCGGTTACCTCCAGTTCGGTGGAACCGTAGCCGATGTAGGAAAACTGCAGGATAGCGGGGAGGCCGCTTACGGTAAGCTCCCAGGTGCCGTCGAGGTCGGTGACCGTGCCGGTGGTCGTGCCCTTCACCAGTACGCTCGCGCCGATCAGCGGCTGCCCGTCGATGGCATCAGTAATGGAGCCCCGTAGCATGGTTTGCGCCGACAGGGTGCCACAAAGAGTTACGCAAAGCGCAAAGCAGTAGTAAAATACCCTCATTGGTAAATTTAGGTCAAAGGACTATGGCAAAACACGGCCGGGCCTTCGGGGCGCAGCATGATCGAAAAATAAGCCAGTGCGACGGCGAAATCGCGCGGGCTGCAATTTAGTGAAAATTCGCTGGCCTTCCCGGCATTAACAAATTAAGCACGTCATCCGACAAAGCCTCAGTGCCCGGGCCGCCGCGCGGCGTCCGGCTCCGATACACCGGGGCAGCGCCTGCCGACGCCCTGAATTACCGTAGTATTTATCTTACCTTTGCCCGTCTTTAACATGCAGGAGCTCAAGCAACAAATCGACAAGGATCGCCTGCCCCACCACGTGGGGGTGATCATGGACGGCAACGGCCGCTGGGCCCAGGGGAAGGGCAAGCCCCGGGTCTTCGGCCACCACAGCGCCGTGGAGGCAGTGCGCGCCACCGTAGAGGCCTGCGCCGAATTGGGCGTGGGCTGCCTGACGCTCTACGCCTTCAGCACCGAGAACTGGGACCGCCCCGAAATGGAAGTCGGCGCGCTCATGCAGCTCCTGGTGGACACTATCGGCAGCGAAATGAAGATGATGCTCGACAACGGCATCCGACTGGAAACCATCGGCGACACCGCCGGACTTCCCGAAGCCACGCGCCAGGCTCTCGCCTTCGGTATCGAGCAGACGGCCCACGGAGACGGCATGCGCCTCATCCTGGCCCTCAATTATAGCGGGAAGTGGGACATCACCCGCGCCGCGCGCCAGCTGGCCCTCGAAGTAGAAAGCGGTCGTATGGAGGCCTCCGCGGTCGATGAAGCCGCGCTCAGTGCCCGCCTCAGCACCCAGGCGTGGCCGGACCCCGAGCTCATTATCCGCACCAGCGGCGAGCACCGCCTGAGCAACTTCTTCCTCTGGCAGGCCGCTTACGCCGAGTTCTACTTCAGCCCTGTCTTCTGGCCGGAGTTCCGCAAGGATGACCTCTACGCCGCAGTAATCGATTTCCAGCAAAGGGAGCGACGTTTCGGGAAAACGAGCGAACAATTGAAGCAAGCGACCAACCCCTGACCGTTAGTATCTATCCTTAATCCCGACGGCCGGCTACCCGCCGGCAAACTGTAACAGTATGAGATTCAGCTTTATCCTTATTTGTCTGGTGTGTTTCGGTAGCTGGTCGACGGTAGCCGCCCAGAGCGATTCGCTGGACCTGCCGGTATACGACTACTCCGACCCCCAGGAATACGAGATCGGGGGCATCAAGGTAGAGGGCGCTTACTTCGCCGAGGAGAACGCCATTATCGGTGTAACCGGACTGAGTGTCGGACAAGACATCCGCGTACCAGGCCCCGATATTCCGCGGGCCATCAAGAATCTCTGGCGCCTGCGCCTGTTCACTAACGTGTCCATCGAAGAGGAGAAGACCATCGGCGACGTGATTTTCCTCACCGTACGCGTAGAGGAACGCCCGCGCTTCCTGACCCACAGTTTTACGGGAGCCAAACAGAGCCGCCACGACGACCTCAACGAGGAAGTAAATAAGTACCTCGTCCGCGGTGGCATCGTGACGGAGGACGCCAAGGTGAACGCCGCCGAGGCGATCCGCAGCTACTACATCGAAAAAGGCTACCTCGACGCTACCGTGTCGGTGGAGGAGATCGCCGATACCAGCCGCGCCAACTCGGTGCGCCTGCTCTTCGACGTCAACCGCAACGACCGCGTCAAGATCGCCGAGATCAACTTCATCGGCAATGAGGCCGTGAAGGACAAGAAGCTGCGCAAGCAGATGAAGGAAACCAGCGAGAAAGGCCGCATTTTCAAGAGTTCGAAGTTTCAGCCCACGGAGTTCGAAACTGATAAGGACGCCATAGTAGCCTATTACAACACCCTCGGCTACCGCGACGCGCGGGTCATCAGTGACAGCGTGTACCGCGACGACGACGGCGACCTGATCGTCGACATCGACCTCAACGAAGGCAATCAGTACTACTTCCGCAACATCACCTGGAAGGGCAACTCGATCTACGACAACGAAACCCTCGCCCGCGTTCTCGGCATCGAGCGCGGCGACGTCTATAACGACGAGGAACTGCAGACCCGCCTGAGCTTCAGCCAGGATAACGCCGACGTGTCTTCGCTGTACATGGACAATGGCTACCTCTTCTTCCGCGTAGACCCCATTGAGGTGGCTATCGAAGGCGACTCCATCGACCTGGAGATGCGCATCTTCGAGGGACCGCAGGCCACCATAGATAAGGTGGTGATCAACGGCAACGACCGTACCCACGAGCACGTCATCCGCCGCGAGCTCTTCACCCGGCCCGGCCAGAAGTTCAGCCGCTCCGACATCATCCGCTCCCAGCGGCAGATCATCGGACTGGGCTACTTCAACCAGGAAACCCTCGGCATTGAGACGCCGGTGAACCCCGATCGCGGCACGGTAGACATCATCTACACCGTAGAAGAAAAACCCAGCGACCAGCTCGAGCTCAGTGCCGGCTGGGGTGGTCGTCGCGGCGTCATCGGTACGCTGGGCGTAACCTTCAATAACTTCAGCCTCCGCAACGTCTTCAACCGCGAAGCCTGGCACCCCCTGCCCCAGGGCGACGGACAGCGCCTCAGCCTGCGCGCCCAGACCAACGGCCGCTTCTACCAGAGCTATAATGCCAGTCTCACCGAGCCCTGGCTGGGGGGCAAGCGCCCCACCTCGCTGTCGGTATCGGCCTTCTACAACAAATACGACTTCGGCACCAGTACCCTTCCCCGCAAGCTGATCATCCAGCAGGCAGCCGTGAGCCTGGGTACCCGCCTCCGGTGGCCCGATGACAACTTCGTCTTCCGCACCGGCCTGAACTTGCAGACGCTGACCCTCGACAACTGGGGCGAGCTGTTCACTACCGACCAGAACGAGCAGGTAACCACCGGCAACTACAATAACTTCAGCCTCCAGTTCTCACTGTCGCGCAACACGGCCACCGACCCGATCTACCCCAAGCAGGGCTCCAACATCGAGCTTTCGCTGCAGGCCACCCCGCCCTACCGCAGCCTGGGCATCCGCAACGACCCGAACCTCCTCGAGACCGTCGAGGAGCGCTTCCGCTACGTGGAGTACCACAAGTGGCGCCTCAACGCCGAATGGTACACCCCCCTTACCGCCGACAGCAAACTCGTGCTGAAGACCCAGGCCAAGATCGGGTACCTCGGTGCCTACGACGACGTGGCGGGCGTGAGCCCCTTCGAGCGCTTCCAGCTCGGCGGTGACGGGGTCAACAACCAGCAGTTCGCCTTCGCCGGCGTGGACATCATCAGCCTGCGCGGCTACGAGATCGAGGACCTGCCCAACAACTTCATCACCACGGAGACCGGTGGCGCCCGCAAGATCGCGACGCCCATCTTCAGCAAGTACACGGTGGAACTGCGCTACCCGCTGTCCCTCAACCCCTCGAGCACCATCTTCGTACTGGCCTTCGCCCAGGGCGGTAACGCCTGGCGTACCTCCCGCGACTTTAACCCCTTCGACCTGAAGCGGAGCGTAGGTCTGGGCGCCCGCGTCTTCCTGCCGATGTTCGGTACCCTCGGTTTCGACTGGGGCTACGGCTTCGACAAGGACAAGAACCTTACGGATAACGGCAACCTGAGCACCTTTAACATCATTTTGGGCTTCGAACCGGAGTAGAGCTCGCTGCGCTCGTCGGTAGAGGCTGCGCGGTAGAGTTCGCTGCGCTTGCGGTAGAGGCTGCGCGGTAGAGTTCGCTGCGCTCACGGTAGAGGCTGCGCGGTAGAGTTCGCTTCGCTCACGGTAGAGAACTTCGTCGGTAGAGCTCGCTGCGCTCGCGGTAGAGATGGAGCTCGTGACGTCTACCGCGAGCCGAAGGCGAGTCTCTACAGAGTCCCCCGCAACTCCTGCTCCCGCTCAATAGCCTCAAACAAGGCCTTAAAGTTTCCCTTGCCGAAGCTGGTCGCCCCCTTGCGCTGGATGATCTCGTAGAAGACGGTGGGGCGGCTGCCGATGGGCCGCGTAAAGATCTGGAGGAGGTAGCCCTCGTCGTCGCGATCGACCAGGATGCCGAGGTTGCGCAGGGGCTCCACGGATTCGTCGATCTGGCCGACACGGTCGAGCAGGTCGTCGTAGTAGGTGGCCGGTACGCGGAGGAATTCGATGCCGCGGTCGCGGAGAGCGGTAACCGTCTTGACGATGTCGTCGGTGGCAACAGCGATGTGCTGGATGCCGGCGCCGCCGTGAAATTCGAGGTACTCCTCGATCTGGGACTTCTTGAGGCCGGGGGCCGGCTCGTTGATCGGGAACTTGATGCGGCCGTTGCCGTTCGACATCACCTTGCTCATCAGGGCGGTGTACTTGGTGCTGATGTCCTTGTCGTCGAAGCTGATCAGCTGCTTGAAGCCCAGCACGTCGGCGTACCAGTCTACCCAGCGGTTCATCTGCCCCTCGTCCACGTTGGCCACCATGTGGTCGACGAACTTCAAGCCCACGGGTTCGGGACGAAAGTCCGGCTCCCAGGCCACGAAGCCGGGCAGAAATACCCCGTCGTAGGCCGAACGCTCCACGAAGACGTGGATGACGTCCCCATAACTTTTTACGGCCGAGCGGACCACGTGACCCTGGTCATCGCGCTCTTCCCGCGGCTCGAACTGGGCTTCCGCGCCGCGCTCGAGGGCCGTGTCAAAGGCGGCACGGGCGTCGTCCACCCACAGCGCCACGGTACGCACGGTATCGCCGTGGCGGTCGATGAGCCGTCCGATGTCGGTGCCCGGCTTGAGGGGAGTGGTGAGTACCAGGCGGATCTTGTCCTGCACCAGCACGTAGGATTCCCGGTCCTTCAGGCCGGTAGCCAGGCCGGCGTAGGCCAGCGGCTGAAAGCCCATGGCCGTCTGGTAAAAATGGGCCGACTGCCGGGCGTTTCCGACCAGCATTTCGAAGTAGTCCGTGCCGTTCATCGGGAAGGCGTCGGAATTGGTCTGGGGCTGGGTGGCGGGGGCGGTCTGGGTCATGATCGATTTTATTTGCATAGACAACTATTGTTAACGCAAAGGTAGGCCGCCGGGTTGGAGCGGGCAAGCGGCCGTAGCAGGTAAACAGCCGCACGGGGGTCAGGGGTTTAGGGCGTAAATTGTCGCTTACAAATCTCTCCGACTTGCTATTAAAGACCCGCGGCATCATTTTCCGCTCCACCAAGTATGGGGAGTCGTCCCTCATTCTGGAGGTCTACACGGAGGAGCGCGGCATCCGCAAGTACATTGTCAGTGGGGTCCGCAAGGCCCGCAGCGCTACCCCCGCCAGCAAGCTGCAGCTGATGAATCTGGTCGAGCTGGTGGCCTACGAGCGCCCGGGCAAGGATCTGACCCGCATCAAGGAAGTCCGTTCCGCCCACATTTACTCCCGCATCCCCTTCGAGGTGGAGCGGGGCACGGTGGGCCTGTTCATGCTGGAGGTGGCGCGCAACAGCATCCGCGAGTCGGAGGAGAATCCGGCGCTGTTTCTTTTTCTCTTCGAATCCTTCGCCTTCCTCGACGCCACCACCGGTCCGATCATGCTGGTGCACCTGCACTTCCTGCTGGAACTCACCTCCTACCTCGGCTTCCTGCCCTCGGGTGATTTCTTGGAGGAGACCCCACTGTTCGACCTTCGGGAGGGACAGTTCACCGGCGGCTTCCCCGGGCACACCGAATACCTCGACCGGGAGCGGGCCGAACTGATGCACCGCATCCTGCACACCGACCGGGCCGGGCTCGCGGCCATCCGCACCACCCGGGAGGAGCGCTCCGGCCTGCTCACCGACCTGCTGCGTTACTACCGCCACCACATCGAGGGCATGCGGGAGATCAACTCGCTCGGCATCCTGCGCGACGTGATGGCCACCCGCAAGTAGGGCTATCTTTGCCGCCATGCGCTTCCGCACCCCCCTCGCCATTGCCTGTCTGATCGCGGCCGCCCTCACGGCGGGGTGGATGTACGTCCTTACCGGACGCGAGGAGCTCTGGGGCTATCTGCCGCTGTTTCTTTACCTCTTCACCTGGGCGGGCCTCACCGGCCTTGCCACGCGGTATTCCCCGGCACCCGCGCGCCGCCGCCTGCTGCTCTCCACCGCTACCGGACTGCTGCTCGGCTTGGGGTTTCCGGGCTACCTACCCCTGCCCTTCCTCCTGCTGGTGGCCTGGGTGCCGCTGCTGCTCGTGCAACGGGAGGCGGTCTCCACCCGTAGCGTGTTCTGGCACGGCTTCCATGCTTTCGTGCTCTTTAATATCGTGGCGACCTTCTGGGTCACGAATACCGCCTTCTTCGCCGGCCTCTTCGCGGTGGTGGTCAACAGCCTGCTCATGTGCCTCCCCTGGATGCTGTTCCACTGGACCACGCGGGTATCGCCACGGGTGAGCTACCTCGCCCTGGTCGCGTTCTGGGTGAGTTTCGAGCACTTTCACTACAACTGGTCGCTGAACTGGCCCTGGCTCACGCTGGGCAACGGCTTTGCCCAGTACCCCTCCCTGATCCAGTGGTACGAGCTTACCGGCGTACTCGGCGGCAGCGCCTGGATCCTGGCCGTCAACTGGCTGGTCCTGCGCGCCTGGATGGACCGCGGCCGCTTCCGCTGGTACGCCGCCGGGGCGGTGGCCCTGCCGATGCTCGCCTCCGGAATCCGCTACCTTACCTACGTGCCGCCCGCCGGCGAAACCATCACGGTGAGCGCCATTCAACCCAATTTTGAGCCCCACTACGAGAAGTTCAGCGGCTCGGTGGGGCAGCAGGTGCAGACCCTCGCCACCCTGAGCCGGGACGCCCTTGCCGCGGCCGACGGCCCCGTGGATTATCTGCTCCTCCCCGAGACCACCTTCAGCCGGGTCGAGGAGGACGCCCCCCTGACCTCCCCCGCCCTCACCGCTTTCCTGCGCGATTTGCCGGCCGGCCGTGTGCGCTACCTGGTCACCGGCATCGGGGCCGTACACCGCTTTGCGCCGGGCGAGGCGGCTTCCGACGCGGTCCGCTTCTCCCCGGCTTCGGACGGCAGCGAAATCGCCTTCGAGGCCCTGAACGGAGCGCTCCAGGTGGATACCGAAGACCGGGCGGTGCAGACCTACCGCAAGGGCGTGTTCGTACCCGGCGCCGAAAGCTTCCCCTTCCGCAGGGCCCTGTTCTTCCTGGAGCCGCTCGTCAACAGCCTGGGCGGCAGCGTGGCCGGACTGGGTACGCAACCGGACCGCACCTCACTTAACGGCGCGCGCGCGGTGGTGGCCCCCGTGATCTGCTACGAGAGCGTGTTCGGGGAATACTTTACGGACTACGTGCGGGAAGGGGCCGAAGCGGCCTTCGTGATGACCAACGACGGCTGGTGGGACAACACCCCCGGCCACCGGCAACACCTCTACTTTTCCAGCCTGCGCGCCATCGAGACCCGCCGCGCCGTGGTCCGCTCCGCCAATGTCGGGGCCTGCGCCTTCGTCGACCAGCGCGGCCACATCGAAAGCCGTACTTACTACGACGAGCGCGGCTTCCTCAACGGTACCCTCCAGCTCAACGACGCGGTCACCCCCTACGTCCGTTTCGGCGACATCCTCTCGCGGGTGGCGGGGTTGCTGGCCGTCATGGCCCTGCTTTCCAACCTCGCGCGCACGCTACGCCGCCGCGCGGGCGCGTTGGAGCCTTAAGCCCGGTCTATGCGCACTGTCCTCCTTCTGCTACTTCTTACGGTTTCCGGTTGGGCGGGGGCGCAGGTGCCGGGGAACTGGGAACTGCGGGTGCGGGCCTCCGATTTTACCTTCGGTGACCGCATCCCCTCCCGCTTTTCCGACTCCTCCGATGTAGCCGACTACCTGGGCAAGTGGCAGGAGCGCGAGCTCGAATCCGCCCGCTGGGAAGCTTCGGTCGACAGCCTCTACCACAGCGGGCCGCGACAGCTCACGGCGGTGTTGCACCGCGGGCCGGCCTACCGCTGGTCGTCGCTCAC
>JBGTHX010000201.1:0-13268 GCA_041746055.1 Lewinella sp.
GCTGACCTTGTTGAGGGTGGCAATTATGACTTTGTACCCCTCCTGTGGGACGAGTCCCGCCTGGCTAGGCAGCAGTTCTCCTTCACGCTTTCGGATCACTTTCCGCGGTGGGCGGAGTTTGGGATGCGGTAATCTCCGGACGGTGCTCCGGGCAACGTTATGGCCGGGGACATACGGAAAAACCAGACGGGTCCGTGGGGTGAACTACCGGCGAACTTGTCTGTGGTACAAGGAAACTAGAAAAGGTGATAGCAATGGTTCCGACCCCAGGGATTCGTAGTTCCGCAAATCGGCGGGAAAAATTTAATGTTGGGCCCTTACCCCAAGCGACAAGCGAGCGTTTCGGGGCCATTCGCTGGCTGGGCTAGCTGGTCCAAGTGGGTCCAAGCGTACCGGATCGGAAAGTGGGGTTCTTTACAACCACGTCACTGCGGGGAGGACCCTATCTTGGGCCCGTATAGTTGCCGACTATGAACTGTACTTTAATCAAGTCTTACGTTTTTGGTCATTATCCCCGCACCCACGGCAACTACCGACGGGCGCTGGATTGCCTGGGTCCGGCCAGGTTCCGCCGGGATCATCTGGGCGAGCCTCACCTGTACCGGGCTTTTTTGAACAGTGTGGTGGAGCACGGCGTGTTCTTCGCCACGGTAGACCGTGCCGATCTGGTAGTTCAGGGAGCCGGTACGCGGTATACCGGGCGGGTCCACCTGACCTTTAGCGACGGCACCCGGTATCCGGGTGAATATCTCCAGCCGCCTGGCGTGGACCTGGCTGGTTGATCGAGACCTGGCGGAAGTAAGACTCGCCTCCTTGCTCCGTTGCCAGTACGAGCTGGCCATCAACGCCCGCCCGATAACCCCCGCCGTGAAATGAAACGACTCACCCCCTGGCATTCCCAACAAAAATAACCCGGTCCGAAAGCATCCGGACTGAGTAGATCAACTGAGAGAGAGAGAGACGCCAGCACTGGTGGCTTACTTAAGTAGGGGGGTCAGGGCTGAGGCTAAAACAAAAAAGTGGGGCAGCCCCTTTAGGACTGCCCCCCCACTCACTTTAATCAACTAGAAAAGATTCAATTCGGTATCCAAATGCTTTTCGCGCGGCGGTGGCCCGAAGCCCACTGCCGCTGGGGTAAATGTAGGCAGGGGAACACCGGGTGGGGGTGCTGAAAAGGTGCGCGAGCCAAAAAGCAAGCCGCCGACACTTGGCGGCATTTAACCCAGGGATTAACCGCTACGTTACGTTTCTCGGCTAAGGGGCTCCCCACCCTGGGGGCCGGGTGAGGTGAGCACGGATCGGACATTCTACGCCCTGGCCCGGCGGCTGACCGAGACGCTGCTGCGGTGCCGGTAGATAAAGGGAGGCTATGATCATGTGGTTGCCTTGCTGTCCTCCCTAGGTGGATAATCGGATCTTAAGGCGTAGATTTCTGAGCCAGCAGGAGCTTGACGAGGGAGGTCAGATCTCCCGGCTGAAATTGACGCTAAACCAAGTTATCAGGTTTTTTGGGGTCGCCATCCAGCGGTTTGGTCCTGACTAAATGCTACCGGTTGATTAACCATTGATGCACCGGGCCGCCGCCGGCCTCAGAAGTGCACCCGGCAGGCGGGAAGGGCCGCCCGAATCCGTTCCAGCTCACCGGCGGCCAGCGGGTTGCCGGTGAGGATCAGCGTGCGCAGACTCCGCAACCCCGATAAATCCGCGGGTAATTGCTCCAGCAAGTTATTGGACAGGACCAGTAACTGCAGCTGCTGCAGATGATGGATCGTAGCCGGGAGTTCAATCAGTTCGTTACCGGTAAGCACCAGGGTAGTGAGCGCGGCAAGGTCACCGATGGCCGCCGGCAGCTGCCGCAGCCGGTTGGCCTCTAGGTTCAGGTCGGTGAGGAAGGCCAGCGCCGACCAGTCGGTGTCCGCCTCCCGCAGCTGATTGTAGCCGAGGTTCAGGTGAGTGAGGTGCTTTAGGCGTCCCAGGGAAGGGGGAACCTTACTGAGCTGGTTGCCGTGCAGATCCAGGAATTGCAGCTTCCGGCACTGCGACAACTCCGGGGGAAGCCGGTCCAGTTCATTGAGATCGGCGTGGAGATAGTTGAGCTTGCGCAACCGTCCGATCTCGGGCGGCAAGGTTTTTAAATGATTGTGGGTGACCACCAAGCGGCTAAGCTTGCGCAGTTCTCCCAGTGTGGGGGGCAGTTCCCGTAGGTGGTTTTCCTGCAGATTAAGGATCTCCAGTTCCTGCAATTGATCGAGTTGGTCATCCCAGCTTTCGAGCTCGTTCCGCATCAGACTGAGGTAGCGCAGTTCGCCGAGGGTTTCGGTCCCGGGCGGCAGCCGGAAGAGTTGCCGGTCGCGCAGGTTGAGCTGGCGGGCCGGGGTACTGGCGGTCTTGGCCTGATCGACAGCCTCGTACACCGGAAGATCCGTATTCGCGTACTGGGCAGCCAGCGTGGGAGCAAAGAGGCATAACCCCAGCAGTAAGAGTAGCAACATAGGCAGATAAAGGTGCCCGAGTAGACCGAGTGCATCGGTCCTACTCGGGCGCGAAAGAATGGCGGCTGAAAAGCTTACCGGCTGAAGTGGATCATGCGGTGGGTGATCTGGTCGCCGGCCGTGATCTTGAGGACTACGGTCTGGTTGCGGCTTCCGAAGCTGGAAACCTCGTAGGTCCACGTATAACTTCCGGGCATTCCTTTAACGCGATCCAGTTCGGTGATTTGCCTTCCGGTCAGGTCGTAGAGTTCGAAGGTCAGGTCCAGGTTGGAAGTCTCTTCCATACGGATCGATAGTTTACCGGTCGTCGGATTGGGAAATACGGAAAGCCCGGTAGTCTTGGCCAAATCGGTTACGCTGGTGGAATTGACGACTTCGATGTAATCGACGCGGGTGATCGTGTCGCCGCCCTGGCCGTTGGCTACGGACAGCTGGACGCGGTAAAACCCGAGCCCGTTGTACCGGACCGATACCACCGAATCCGAGGAAATGGCGGGGACGCCACCGTCGAAGACCCACTGCCGCTCGGTCACCCCGTTGGCGCTCATATCAGTAAAAGTGACGGCTTCTCCGATCACTACGCGCTGTACGTCGGATACGAAAGCAACGACGGGCGGTTGAGCGCCAAGGTTTGCACTTCGGGCGATCACAACGGATGCCGACGCATCGAAGACGACTTCCTCGCCGGTAGCATCCTTTTGTGGCTGGTTAGCTGCGCTGGGGTGTTGTACGCTGAAGAACCCGAAACGGTAATCGGGGCTGAACGTTAGTCCGGTCGGCTCCGAACCGATGGGCGCACTGGCGAAGAGCTCCACCTTAGGAGATTCCTGGGTGTGATCCGGGCGAACCATCCAGATGTAGTTGTAGCCGCCGTCCTGCAGCACCCACAGGTTACCCCGGTCGTCGAAGGTCAGGTTGTCGTTGCCGCTGCCCCAGGGCTCGACGAAGACGCCTTCCACCGTATTCAGCACGTAGCTCATGCCGCCTACGAAGGTCTGGAAGTCGGTTACGCCGTTTTCCCCGTCGGTGAAGCGGTACGTGCGGCTAGCACCCTTGGCCGCAAAGTAGATCTGGCCGGTCAGGGGGTTGACCTCCACGTCTTCGATGCCGTTGAAATTGGTCGCGCCTAGGGCGATAGCCAGCGAACGGGTATTGTTCCGTTCCTCCTGGGTAGTGTTGGGTACTTCGACCCAGGTGCCGGTGGTGCCGGTGGGCTCGTAGCCTTCCAGCGGCGCGTCAAGGACCAGAGTGTACAGGGTACCGTTGGACAGGTCGCGGGGATTATCGGCAACGAACTTAAACAGGGCGCTGGAGCCGCCGTCTTCCCCAGTAAAGAGGGTTACCTCGTCGTCCAAGATCAGGGCATTCTCGTGGCTGATGTTACCGGCGGCCCACAGTTTCTCCTGCTGGCCGTTGCCGTAGTTCAGTACTTTAGACGTTACCGGGTTGATTTCAACAAGCCAGCCCACGTCGGTATATCCGTCGTTGTTGGCATCACCGCTGTTGCCGGATTCTTCCGCCGTGATCACGGTTCCCCAGGGCGTGATGCCACCGGAACAATTGCGCGTAGTGGTCACCAGTTCCTCGTTGTAGAAATCTACGGCCTGCGAGCTGTCAATCTGCCAGAGCAGAGAAGTGGAATCATAATGCAGATCCACCATCGAAACACCGCCCGGGGTGTTTTCGTGATTGATGCTGAGATGGCCCCGTACGCTACTCCCGTTGATGGGCACATAGGCCGTAAAATCGTGGTTGCCCGGTACCGTACCTCCGCCGATGGTATAGAGTGTTCCCTGCTGATGGATCAACTGGAAGCGGTGGCTGATATCCGGGATGATTAAATTGGGCGTTTGCGCGGTCGGCGCGATCGAGGTGAAACAGGCGATGTGGTCCTCCCCCTCGGCACAGCCGAGTGCGGGTGGGTTAACTATTGGTGCCGCGTTCAGGTACAGGTCGAAGACCAGATCGGAACTCGTCGGCGATACCTGGTGAATTTCCACCGCCAACGTATTGACGCCGGCGCGGAAGCGGGAAGGAAGGACCGTAGTGGTCACGTAATCTTCCTCAAGGCTGCCGCCGACGGTTTCGGTGGCATAGGTGAGATAGTCGACTGTATCGCCCGCGGGCATATTGGTTCGCAAAACCTCCTCCCCGTTCAGGTATACGATGGCACCATCGTCGCGACGCAGTCCCAGTTGCAGGCTGTCGGGCAGTGTAGTGAGGTCTATCTCGATTTCCCGTCGGAAGTAAGTGGTCACGTATTTGTTGCCCGGATCGGGACCGAACCGGATCTCGGTAGTCACTTCATCGCCGTAGCCGAGCGGACCGTAGCCCCATTCCCAAGCGTCGTCGAAACGGGCGTAGGTTGTGTCCTTCCAGTCCACGGTGTCCAGCGAGCGTCCCGTATCGAGGAAGTGCCAAGCCGATCCCTTTTCCAGCGGATAGGTGGCCGGTTCCAGGGGGGGGTGGGTGAAAGAAACCTCCATATCAAAGGCAAGGTCGTCGCTGTTCGGAAGGGACTGGTGCAGTTCCACCGCGATTACGTTTAGGCCATCCTGCAGGAGATTTCCGGTTTTGGACCGGAAGTAGGCGTTTTCCGCCGGTCCGGCCACGTTGTTCTGGGCGTAATCTCCGAAGGCGACGGGGCCGACCCGCATATTTTGCCGAAAGGCCTCCTGGCCGTTCACGTACACGATGATGCCGTCGTCGCGTAAGACGTCGAACAGCAGGCTGTCGTACTGGCTGGCGTCCTCCACCTCGAACAGGTGGCGGAAGTAGGTGGTCACGTGGCGGTTAAGCGTATCGTTACCGTATTCGAGAGTGGTCGATTCCCGGCCCTCGCCGTATCCGAGCACCGCATCGCCGTAGTCCCAATTTTCGTCGTCGTATTCCAGCCCGGTCCAGTCCGCTTCGTCCAGCGAAACCCCGCTGTCGAGGTACTTCCAGGAAGACTGGCGCGCTACGGGAAAGGAGCCGGTGACGTACTCGAGCGGAGGGAAGTAGGTGACCACCAGTTTAGGGCTGGCTTCGGGACTTTTGTCGTAGCTCTGAGCGGTGCGCTTACCGGTGTTACCGGAATAACCGGGAACGTTCAGGAAAATCGGGTCTACCATACCGATGACCACGGGATTACCGTTACGCCAGCCTTCCTGATCGATAATCTGCTGCAGCGACCCGGAAAGGTCGGGGGTGCGCTGCTCGGGTCCGGCCACGTCTTCCGTGCCCCAGTCGGGGATATCGCTCCAGAATACTTCCAGGGCGAAATCTCGATCGGTAGGAAGGTACCCTTCGCCGATCGGAGCGGGCTCGGGCGATTGCTCGAATAGGATCATGACGTCCACGTCGCCACCGGTGGTGACTTCGTCCACGGTGAACTGGACGTACGCGCTGCCAATGGTGGAGTTTGCAGGTAGCGATACCTCCGGAAACCGCAGGCTGACGACCTGCGGCGTTTCGCCGTCGGTGGTCAGTTCCAGGTCGGAGCTATTGGTATAGAGGCTTCCGTTGCTCAGGTCGCTTTCGACGTCGTCCTCGCTGGCGGTCAGCTCGAAGGTGGCGGTCATAGCCTCGACGTACTCGATGACCAGCATGGGGGCTTCGGCGGGGGTTCCGTCGTAGGACTCCGCGGTGCGTTCGCCGGTACCGGTCATAACAAAGGATATGGCATTACCGCTAGTCCACCCGCCGCGGTTGATCACGGCCTGCACGAGGGCGGCTAGATTCGGTGTGCGCTGGTCCTCACCGGCATCGCCGGCACTCGTCCATTCCGATATGTCGCTCCAGGTAATGGTATCGGCCACTACGGGGCGGGCGGAAATCCCGCCGCCGGTCTCGTCGAAGGTCGCGGCGTCGTCCGTATCCTCGACCATAATTACGACGGAACCACCCAGATTGTCCGTTTCGTCAACGGTAAACTGGATGTAGGCATTGGTGATGAAGGCGTTGGCTGGCACTTCCAGCTGGGGGAACCGAAGCCCGATGAATTGGTTATTTCCGTCGCGGACCAACTCCACGTCGGAGCTGGTCAGATCGATGGCGCCGGGATTAGCGCCGTCGGGGCCCTCTTCCTCGGCGTCGTCCGTGCTGCTGGAAATGCGCACCGAGGTGGTCTGGAGCTGGGCCGTCAGGGACTGGAACCCGAAGAGGAAGAGTAGGATTAGGTAAAAAGTAGAAGTATTGGGCATAGAAACTGAGATTATTTAATCAGTTCTAAAGGTCCCCAGCAGGTGTTGCCTACAGATTAAGAAAGGATTAAGCCAACGTGATTCACCTAATCTTAATATGCCTGCTTTTAATTTAACGTTTGGTGGCTACGGGTGCTCCGGACAAGGGATCCGTTAGCGATTCCATAAAGGCGATCAGCGCGGTTTTCTCGTGGGCTGTCAGTTGCAGGGGATCCGGGGGAAGCGTTTGATTTGGTACCTCCAGCCCCATACCTGCGCCACCGCCGCGATCATAAAATTCCATCAGCGCTTCCAAAGTGGTGTAGGCTCCATGGTGAAAATAGGGGGCCGTCAAAGCAACGTTGCGCACCGTGGGCGTTTTGAAAGACCGTTCGTAGATCCACACCTCCTCGTGGTCCAGGCCCGCGGCGGCTCTCCCGCGGTCCGCAGAAAGCATTTTAGTCCAGCTATGGGGACTGGCGAGCACCCCTAGTATTTCGCTTTCGTTCTCCGTGTAAAAGGGGGGGACCAATCCCGCAAAGGTCGGAGCGAAGTGGCAGGTACCGCAGCCGGCCTTACCCATGAACAGATTGTAGCCGTGCTGGGCCAGAGAATCCAGTACTTCGCTCTCCCCCCGAGCGTACCGGTCAAAGGGGCTATTGAACGAGCGCAATGAAAGGACGTAACTGGCCAGGGCCGCACGGAAAGACTCCACCTGGATGTTTTCCCCACGGCTACGGCCAAAAGCATCCTTGAACGCGGCCCGGTATTGCGCGCTGTTCTCCAGGCGCGCGATGATGCTCGGGTAATCCGTATCGAACTCTCCATGGTCGTAGATGACGTGCTCGGCCTGCTGTTCCAGGGAAAAGGCGCGGAGATCATAAAAGTACCGGTCAGCGTATACCGCATTCAGCAAGGTGGGAGCATTGCGGTCGGTCTTACCCAGGTCCCCGTCGGCAAAGGCCATCTCCGGTCGGTGACAACTCGCGCAGCTGAGGTTGCCCCCTTCGCTCAAGGCTTGATCGTAAAACAGCAGCTCCCCCAAAGCCCGCAATTCCGGTCCGTCCTCGTGGGCTTGCAGTTCGGTGTAAGCGTAAGGATCCAAAAAGCTATCCGAAAAGAGCGATAGCCCATTGGGGTCTCGGCCCGTAGGAAAATAGACGGTAGCTGGCAGCCCGGCCTGCCGCTGTAGTTGCCCCAGCCCAGCATATATAGGATTCAGGTAGGCCCGCTGAAAGGACAAGCGATCAAAGGTTTCGAAGGTGCCGCGCGTTCCGGCTAATTGAGTAGCGGCTCCCTTCATTTGTGCAAGCACCTTCGCAAAGGCAGCATGCTTGGAAAGCATGGTCTGCTGCCCGAGTACCGCTGACATGGCCTCCAGGGCCACCTGGGATTCCCCAATGCCCCCGAGCGAGCCCGGAGTGTCGAAACCGGTCAGGTAAAGGGTGGGGATGCGGATCACCTCGATGCGCACAGCCTCCAGCACCTCATCCAGGCCGTAGGGTCGACCCGCCATTTCCGGGGCAATTTGATGTGCATGGGTCTGTAAGTCCTTTGCCAGCATCGCGATCTCGGCCTCCGCCATTGGAGAAGCCCAAACCAATTCGTCTAGCACCTGCAGGCCCCGGGGCGGTTTAACGGTGGAATGCGTGCCGTATTTCTCCGCTTTCAGGAGGGGTGCCCCATTAAAGTGCTTGGTAGCGAAACTGGGGTAATAATATTCCCCCAGCCAGGAAATACGTTTATAGGCCAGTCGGACTTCCGACACGGCCCGTCGGAGGTCTTCCGCCCCGGCCAGCCCCCGGCGCAGGCGCTGGCTTACCGCGGCAAGGGTATCCGCCGCCCGGACAAAATCCGGGTAACCAGCGGCGGGGTTTCCGAGCGCCGTGGGCTGATTTTGGAAGGACATACTCCCCCCGAGGAGGACGAAGCCAAGGAGGACATAGACCACTGTTTTCATTGGGGGCCGAAACTACCCGCCGAACTTGAATTCTAGGTTAAATGGTTGTGAAACTTAGCTCCGTGACCGCGAGAGATTGGGGTGGGCGATCGGTTGCAATACAAACCAAGCAGGTTTGCCGTGCGCGCGCTTAGCCAATTGATCTGCCAACGACGGGTGATCAGGGTTGAATGGGGGGAGCCGTTGTTTTGGGCCCCTATTCCGGAGTATTGACCCCCCGGGTATGGAAAACGTTTCACCGTGCTTTGACCCCCCCGGATAATCCACCCGGCTACCTCTCTCCTTTCCTTGGCAACGGTGGTGCTACGGCCTCGCCGTCGGCACTTTGTGCCGGCTCGCATCCCATATTGTAAGTTAGTGATTTGGGGGCCGGCGGAAACGTTAAGCCTTCCTTATGGCGGGTAGCTGCTGGCTGCAGATCGCTATTCATAAATTGCCACCCCTGCCGGAATGAACCCCTTCATGGGAAGGTTTACTGGGCTCTTTGAAGAAGTTACGGGGTCCGGATTCGTCCGGTCTGGCCAAAATAATTCTCCGTTAAACAGGCGTTATTTTGATACGCTCCCGGACGGTCAATATAATTTATCCCGCCCAGGAAGCTCGCCTGTTCTTGACTGATTTCCATCCATTCCGTCTATAGCTCATAGCTGTGATTATGTTAAGTAGGAGTTATTTAGGGTTTGACCATGGTCAAGTTTTAGTCTAGAAAATTTGATGCTCCCCTTTAAGTTTACTTAGCCTTTATTGGCGGCAATTTCAAAATCCTATTCCTTATCATTCCATTGAACATCAGGTTCCACGCCTCGACGACAGATGGTTTAAACTTTGCCTCATTCATCTTTATAGATAGAAGCATCCATTTCGTTCAGTGCTCCTACGGGAAGATGTTCCTCCATAACCTCAGCCAAAAGTGCTCTAGCGGCCGTCAACATTCGTTTGCGCCATCCTCCCCTTTGGTTCAGCACATCACCCTCCTGATTGATCCACCGCAGTGAAACGTGCCAGAAGTTACCACGGATAGGTGTATGCCTAACCTCACACATAGCGGTAAAGCCACCCTGTTCGCCAACATTGTAGGGAACTTGAATTTTTGGTACGTCCCCGATTCGCAAGAAAAGGGCAGCCAGTGTTTCATCGATGTAGAAGTGATTGTCGTTTGGTTCATCAACCTTACTTCCCTCTAGCCAAAGCTGTCCGTAATCGAGAGATCCAATCTCAGTCAACTGAAACCTGCGGTCCTCCGGTAGAAATATTCCTACTAGATTAGTAGAAAAATCAGCAAGGTGCCCTGATTGTGGAGCAACCTTCGCAGCGTCTACATCCCCATTTTCCAACCTGAATTCCGCTGGCATATTCCGCTGCAAGTACGCACTAGCTAACGGAGAGAAATCATCAATATATTGATACCCAAGTTTCGGAATTAATCGATTAGGATAGCCCTCCGGGTCAGCCATTCAGTGCGTATAAATAGGCGGCTAGACTTTCTTCTACTTTTCCACCGTAGGCTTTTACCACCTGCTTGTTGCGGTATAGATTAAATACCAACTCAATTTCGTCAGGCTCCTCGAGGTGAAGTTCAACGTAGCCTTTCAAGCCTTCAGGATAAGTTAGTTGAAAGAAAACGCTTTGCTCTTGAGTAACCGTCATGTTAATAAAATCCGGAGCACCGATACGGCTAAGCAATTGTAGCATTAGCTTAGAAAACTTTTCCGCCTCCTGTTGACGTGAAAGCGAAAACTGAAGTCTTGCCTCTGCCCACTCTGTTTCAAAACGTGCAAGTAGTTCTGCATTCCGACGGTTCAGCTTCTCGTCCTTGGGAACTAACGCTTCATCGACCCAGTGTCGCATTAATTCGCTGTAGCCGACCAAGGAGTCCGGCATGCCGGTTTGGCTACCTGAACTTCCAGGCTGCCGCGACTTAACTAAGCCCTGCCCGGTCTGTTCCATAAAATCACGCACTGGTACCATTTTATTTGTACTGAGGGTTAAGGGAAGAGAGGTATTCTTGACTAATGATGTCCTCAAAAAACATTTTTTGGACTTCGTGTAAGCGTTCGATCGTTTCAAAGAGTAAAGCAATACCTGGCTGTATAGGTTCAAACTGGTGAGTTACGTCAATGTCCATGACTGCAACCTGCGAAAAAGTGCTGCGCTGACTAGCTGACATTGTATCAGCTAGGGTGACAGTAACGTTGTCGGACGCTAGAACGTATTGCTGACGCAGCGTTCCTTGTGTTGCAGGACCGTAGCGCGTCTCCAGTGACCAGTTGACTTTGGCAATGTCTGTTATGCGACGATCACGATGGTCGCTGATGTAACGAAGCCCCACTAATTTGATATGCCGAACCAGTTCGTGTTCCGCTAACCGGTCAACAACATGACGGATGACTGCGCCGAACGTTCCCCAACCCGGGTAAGCCTCTAGGATAGTAAAGTGTATGCGCTCCTCGGTAAATGTGATTTTGACGTCACCTTTTCTAAAGTCTAGGCCTTCAAACCCATTGAGTTTCATTTCTCCCTGACCTGGAAGCTGAATCTTGATGCTACTTAAGGTGGTGAGCGAAGTCAGCTCGTCTTTGAAGATATTATACAAGATTCCTTTGAGAACCGAAAAGTCATAGATTCCCTCATAGCGAACTTCAACGATCGTGTCGCGCAGATTGTGTGGATCTATTTTGTGCAGTGTTGGCATCTAGGTAACTAAGGAAGCGGTATCAGGCTTAGAACGGTAAAGTAAGGCAAAGTTCGGTTACCTACTGTACTTCTGCTCCAGCTCCAGCAAACGCCCCAGCTGACTTCATCAAAGTCGGTGCACTTTGAAGACAAATCTTCCAGCACCAAGCGAATACTGGTCAGCAATGTAGCGTTGGTAGGGTAAGAATGCGGGTTCCATCTGGACTTTGGTCAGGCTTATGAAATACAGGGCATGCTCTAACCATTGCGGTTCTAGGCCGAAAGCGTCCAACAAATAGCCCTCCTACCCCACATTCCCATTCACCTCCCTTAAAATCCCCACGATCCGCTGGCTGGCCGCCGGGTCGAATATCCCGAGTAGCCCCCGGTCGTGCTGATCCGTGAAGGGCGGTTCGAACAGCAGTTTCGGGTCCACCGTGCCGTTCTGCGTCAGGTAGCGGATGATGTTGTCGATGAAGGTCATCTGGTCGGCACGGAGGGGCGCCGTGCGCAGGAAATCGGCGAAGGCCTCCCGGGCGGCCGACTCCTCTAACCCCAGCAGACTCCGTACGAAGGCACCCAGCGGCCGGTCGCAGTACGCCTCCACGAAGTCCTCGCGTGTCCCCCGTCTGCAGCAAGAGCTGACTGAGCTGCAGGCGGGTCCCGAAGAGCTGCTGGGTGACGGATTGCTGGGTGCCCGATTCGATCCCCTTCGCGTGGACGCCGAAGAACTCGAAGTTCTGGCAAACGTCGAAGATGCGGAAGGTTTCCTTCGGCCGGCCGGGGCCGAATACGTCCGGACACAGCCGCGTACCCCGCCCGATCATCTGCCAGAATTTGGCGTAGGAGCGGACCACCTTGAAGAACACCAGGTTCAGCACCCGCGGCGCGTCGACGCCGGTGTCCATCATGTCTACCGATACGGCCACCTGGGGCTCCCGCTCCACGCGGTGGTCGCAGAATGCCTCGATGATGCTCTGGGCGTGACTCCCGCCGTTGTGCACCGTGGCGATGAAGCCCGACGGCAACTCCGGGTACCGCTCCCGGAAGCAGGTGGTGATGAACTCCGCGTGCCGCTTGTTGACCGCGAAAACGATGGTGCGGCCGAGCTTGTCCCCGCCCTCGATCTTCAGCCCGTGGGCCATCAGCTCGTCGATGACCTTGTAAACGGTATCCTTGTTGAAGAGCCACTTATTCATGGCGTTGGCGGCGATCTCCTCGGGGAACAGCCCGGTGGTGTTGTCGCGGAACTCCTCCTCGTAGCGCTCCTTCTCCCGCTCGCTCAGGTCGGCGTAGCGGATGCCCTCCCGCAGGAACTGGGTGGAGACGTCGTAATTCTCGTAACCCTTCAGGTACACCGGGATGGCGGCCTCCAGCGGGTACTCGAAGGTCGGGTCCTCGTCGGAGCAGCCGAACAGCTCGTAGGTGTTGTGGTCGATGGCCGACTTGGGCGTGGCGGTCAGGGCGACCACCAGGGCGTCGAAGTAGTCGAAGATCGCCCGGTAGCGGTTGTAGACGCTGCGGTGGGCCTCGTCTACGATGATGAGGTCGAAGTGGCCCACCCCGTAGAAGCGGGCGTCGGCCTCCCGCATCCCGTCGATCTTGTTCATCATGGTCGGGTAGGTGCTGAAGACCAGGCGGGTGTCTTCGTCCTCCCGCGTCCGCGTCAGGTCCACCGAGCTGTAGTCGGGCAGGTGCTCGGCGAAGCTGTTCTTGGCCTGGGTGACCAGCGCGTTGCGGTCGGCGAGGAAGAGCACCCGCTTCGCCCAGCCGTGCTCCGCGAGCACTTTTACCAGGGCGGCGGCGGTACGGGTCTTGCCGCTGCCGGTAGCCATGACCAGCAGGGCGCTGCGTTGGTTGCCGCGCAGGCTTGATGACGCAGGATGATGGGCCAGAAACCGCTCGCTGACCCGCCGGATGGCCTCCTGCTGGTAGTCGCGGCCCGCAATGGCCGCGTCGGGGGCGGCGAGCCGGATATCC
>JBGTHX010000202.1:0-2417 GCA_041746055.1 Lewinella sp.
GGCGTGAGATAATTTCTTGCCGTCACGCTTGTCATAATTAAAAAGTGTTCTTACCTTTGCGACCGCTTCGCAAGGGGCATCTGGCTGCGTAGCTCAACTGGATAGAGCACTTGACTACGAATCAAGAGGTTTCAGGTTCGAATCCTGACGCGGTCACCACTACATTCGAGCAGGCTGCGGTCTGCTTTTTTTTTCCCCACCCCCGAGGTGCGGGTTTTTCTGACAGCAACGCCATTTCGCCATGTCCAAAGTTTGCAAACTCACGGGAAAGAAGCCGATCAGCGGCAACAACGTATCCCACTCCAACCGGAAGACCAAGCGTCGTTTCGTACCCAACATTCAGAAGAAGCGCTTCTTCGTGCCCGAGCTCGGTAAGTTCATCACCCTCCGCGTTTCCACGAGCGCCATGCGGACGATCAACAAGCTCGGCGTCTTCACCTACATCAAGAAGCTGGAGAACAAGGGCATCGAAACCGGCGTAAAGCTTTAATCCACATTTCCCATGGCTAAGAAAAGTAAAGGCAACCGCAACCAGATCATCCTGGAGTGCACCGAGCAGAAGGAAACGAACGTAGCCGGTACCAGCCGTTACGTGACCGAGAAGAACCGGAAGAACAGCCCCGGCCGCCTCGAGCTCAAGAAATATAATCCCAACCTGCGCCGCATGACGGTGCACCGGGAAATCAAGTAAACCGTTCAACCACCCGCGGCCGCCCGCCGTTAGTTGAGCAAATAAACACCAATCATGGCTAAGGTATCAAAGAACTCCCGCGTAGGTAAGCGGACTGCCAACGCAGGCAGCGGCCGCGACTTCGTAAAGGTCGTACAGTCCATCAAGAATCCGGAAACCGGAAGCTACTCCTACAAGGAAGTAATGATCCACAAGGACAAGCTGGACGACTTCATGAAGGACAAGTAAGTATCCTTCTCCCTCCACCGGAAGCCCGGTCTGCCTAGCGCGGGCCGGGCTTCCGTGCGCCCGCTCCCGACGTACCGAATTCCTCCCAACCCGATCCCGCCTTCCCATGACCAACGACCAACTCAAAGAATTGCAGGCCCGTCTCTCCCTGCTGCGGGGCTATCTCGACGTCGAACAGCGCAGTTTCAAAATCGAGGACCTGACCCAGCGTAGCCTCAATCCCGATTTCTGGAACGACTCCGCCCGCGCCGAGGCCATCATGAAGGAACTGCAGAGTCATAAGAATTGGGTCAGCCAGTACCAGAAAGTCGCCGACCGGGTGGATGACCTCGAGGTGCTGCAGGAATTCCTGCGGGACGGGGAGGGGACGGAGGAGGATGTCGACCGCCGCTACGAGGAAACGCTGGCGGTGCTCGACGACGCGGAATTCCGCGCCACCCTCAACCGCCCGGAAGACGAACTGGGCTGTATCCTGGAGATCAATGCCGGGGCCGGAGGCACCGAGAGCAACGACTGGGCCGAGATGCTGATGCGGATGTATACGATGTACGCCGAGAAATACGCCAATTACAAGGTCAGCCTGGCCAGCGAAACCCCCGGCGACGTAGCCGGGATCAAGTCGGCCACGCTCGAACTGATCGGCGACTTCGCCTACGGGATGATGAAGGGGGAGAACGGCGTACACCGGCTGGTGCGGATCAGCCCCTTCAACGCACAGGGCAAGCGGCAGACGAGTTTCGCCTCGGTCTTCGTCCACCCCCGGGTGGATGATACCATCGAGGTGGAGATCAACCCGGCTGACATCCGCTGGGATACCTTCCGGGCCTCCGGAGCGGGCGGACAGCACGTAAACAAGACGGAATCCGCCGTCCGGGTCACCCACGAGCCCACGGGTATCGTGGTGGAGTGCCAGGAAGAACGGAGCCAGCACCAGAACCGGGAGCGCGCCCTGAATATGCTGCGCAGCCGACTGTACGAGCGGGAGCTTCAGGCGCAGCGTGCGGCCAAGGATGAGATCGAGGCCGGTAAGACCTCCAACGAGTGGGGTAGCCAGATCCGGAGTTACGTGCTGGACGACCGCCGCGTAAAGGATCACCGGACGGGCTGGCAAACCAGCCAGACGGACTCCGTGCTAAACGGCGATATTGAGGACTTCCTGAAGGCCTACTTGCGCTGGAGCGGGGAGGCTAAATAAAAAAGCACCCGACGGGACGCCGGGTGCTCTGGATAAACGGAGACTAAATCTCCGAGGTGTCGTTCACTGTGTCACAATGTAGCCTTCACTTATCAATACAATCAATTGTCTCTTTAACTCAATTCACTAGCCGGGGTCGCCGACTCTGCCCTACCTTAGCAAATGTCAGCAGTTCCCCGGGTAAGCCGTGCACGTCCTGCATCCCAAAAATCCACTCCGTAACCTGAGCTACCCACCCCCGCCGGGAGTAGCTTCGTGGAATGGGCAAAAAAAGCTACCAGCAGTATCGGTCGGAACTCACCC
>JBGTHX010000203.1:0-7834 GCA_041746055.1 Lewinella sp.
TGGAATTGGTATCGTAGATTAATCAAAGACTACGAGCGAACGGTAGAAAATTCTGCCAGCTTCGTATTGATGGCCAACATGCAGATGGTTCTTTCGTCACTAGGCCGTTTGGCGACTTGAAATTTTTAGACACGCTCTAAGGGAAATTAGGGGTAATTTGGATGCCCCCCCAGCCTCGAATTAGCGCTGTTTTCCAGTCACGTAGTCCATTCCGTATCTTTAAAGCATAGTCTCCCCGTCCGGCCGTGAGGCGGCTCGTGCGGTGAGCTGCTTCATCTCACCCGCGAAACAAGCGACCGCCTTCAATATTGACGAGGTGTGGAGCATGGATTTCGTGGCCGATTAGCGCTTCGACGGCCGCAAAATCCGCGCCTTACCTGTAGTGGATATCTATAGCCGCCAGTGTCCGGTGATCTAGGTCGACCGCTCGCTGGAGGGTGGCGACGTAGTCAATGTGCTGGACGGACTCGGCCGCCGGCCGCTGTAGGTCAAGGTCGATAATGAGAGTGAGTTTTTATGGGGACGGGGGTCACCTTTCCCCTGTTTATACTAACGCGTCCTATCTATCCACTATGCCCACGCCCTACCACTGCACCATCTGTGGCCAGGCCCACGAAGACTGGCCCGCCCTCGTCTACCCCACACCAGCGGCCTACTACCACCTCACCGAAACCGAGAAGGGAGAATTGGCGACCGTCAGTGACGACTTCTGCGTGATCACCTACGAAGACCAGACCGACCGTTTCATCCGCACCGTGCTCTGGCAGGAGGTGACGGACCATCCGGAGGACCTGCATTACGGATTGTGGGTAAGCCTCAGCGCCGCAAGCTTCGCCGACTACGAAGCGCATTACAATGACGAGGATCACCAAACCGAATACTTCGGCTGGCTGGCCAATCCGCTACCGGATTACGACTTTTCGGTCAGCATCCCCCACGAAGATTTCGATCACCCCTTTGTGCGGGACTACTACGCAGGCATTCCGCGGAAGGAAGCGGAACGGCGCATTCACGCGATGATGGGAGGGTAGGACGTACCCCATCCCCCGCCTGCATCAGTACTAGGGGTAAAATCTGTGAACCTCCGTGCCTGAGCGCAGCGCCTCCGTGTCCACCGCAAGCACAGCGGCACCAATTTTTCAATACCTTGTGCGATCACTTCACCAAGGTCGATCACATGAACAGAAGGAAATTTATCCAATACGCGGGCCTCTTCGGTGCCGCAGCGGCCCTGCCCCTACCCGCCTTTGCTACCGCTGACCAGCCGAAGTACAAGCTCGGCTACCAGCTGTTCTCTATCCGGGACGCCATGGCGGAAGACCCGCTCGCCACGCTGAAGGCCCTGCAGGAAATGGGCTACCAGGACTTCGAGATCTACGGCTTCGACGACGCGCGGGGCGAATACTACGGGTACCCGGCAGCCGAATTCAAGCGGATCCTGGACGACCTCGGACTGACGGTCTCCAGCGGCCACTACGGCTTTTCGCCCTATCTGGATAAATCCGACGACGCACTGACCAGCTACGTGGACCGCTGCATCGCCGGAGCCAGGGCCCTCAACAGCCGGTACATCACCTGGCCGTGGATCGCTCCGGAGCAGCGCACCCTCGACCACTTCAAGCTGATGTCCCGTAAGCTCAACCGGATCGGGGAGCAGGTGCAAGCGGCGGGCCTCGGTTTCGCCTACCACAACCACGGCTTCGAGTTCGAGGACTACGGCGGTACCACCGGTTACGACATCATCCTGGAGGAAACGGACCCCGCCCTGGTCAAGCTCCAACTGGATATGTACTGGGTCATGCATTCGTCCGGGCTCACCCCGAAGGAACTGGTCGCTGCCCAGCCCGGCCGCTACGTCATGTGGCACATTAAGGACATGGACAAGGTCTCCCGCGACTACACGGAGTTGGGCAACGGATCCATCGATTACGCGGCCATCCTACCCGATCCCGTCGCGGCGGGACTCGAGTACTATTACCTGGAACAGGGCGGGAATTTTGCCGCCGATTCCACCACCAGTGCCGCCGAAAGCGCCGCTTACTTCAAAAGCCAACTGCAACGGTATCTGTAATCCCTGATTCAGTCAAGGCACCCCCCGATTTGGTGAAGTGCAGCGGCAAATTACCGCCGACCTTGGTGGCCCTGTGCCTGGAGAGCATTGACGACAATGCGACCTTCGGCGACCGGGTGCTGACCCTGGCGCTACGCTTTATCACGGAGAGACACGGATGTTCGAAGGCAGGTTTTCCACACCCTGTTAGTAGGTGTGGAAAACCGGATACATTACTGATTTACAAGCTGCTGATCTGTGGAGGAAGAGGGGCTAAGGCACTTTTTAGGGCTATCCTTTCAACACTCATAAGCGTTATCAAGCGGATTGAGCGGTCATCCCTCCCTTAACTCTACCAATTGAGTTGCTGGGTTGCTTGTGTCTGTAGATGCGGTGCGCGCGAGGAATCTCACCAGCAGTACCTAGCACAAGTCTTTGCCGGTCCAGGGCGGTTACCGTATTTGTAATGAAATGCTACTTTGTAGCCATAACAGTTGCTTCGGTACGGGCTCTTTACAAGTGAATCTTGGCTGCGGAGACCCTTGCATCCCCACTTTTCTATGGAAATATTCAGACAAGTTACCGCCAACAACATTACGCTAAAGGAATACCCCTTTTGGAAAAAGCTGGCGATGGAGGCCTATTTGCTGGAAAACGAGGATATTTTGATTCTGGACAAGTAAAGCTTCAACGACGTCAACGTCCTGGATGCGGAAATTGCACTCCGGGCCGGAAGGAAAACGGGAGATGGAAGAATTGATATCCTGGCCAAATACGGCGGGGAGTATCTGGGTATTGTGGAGCTGAAGCTGAATGAGATCAATGAGTCTACGCTGCACCAGCTTCAGGACTACCTCGACCAAAAAGCTCAAATTCTGGGAATGGGCCGCTACTGGGACGAGGAAACCCCACCAAAGTGGGTAGGCGTACTGGTGGGGAATTCGATCAGCCCCGGTCTGCAAGAAAAGTTGAGCAACGGATATGAGTATACCGGTATTCCAATGGCAGGAATGACCATTAGAAGGTTTCGCAGCAATGAAAACGAGATCTTCGTGGTTTCGGACACATTCTTTTCCTACCGGTATTCGAATAAAGACTACTCAAGATTCCTCCTCAACGGCAAGGAATACAACAAAGGAAGGCTGGTTAATGCGGCGGTAGAAGCCTATGTGGAAGCACATCCCATGATTTCCTTTGCTGAGTTGAAGGCGGCATTTCCTGATGATCTACAGGGGAACCTGGGTGTTTTCGATAAGCTTGAAATTGCGGAAGACATCTACCAAAAGACAGGGCATAAACGCTACTACATCAAGCCCGAAGAAACCATCGATTTAAAGGACGCCGCAATAGCCACTTGTACGCAGTGGAATCCGACTAACATCAATGCGTTTGTTAATAGGGCCCGAGACCTTGGGCTGAGCATAGAGCTCAAATGATGGTAGCAAGCACCGTGCATTAGAAAGAACTCGCTTCGCATAGTATTCCAATGCGATAGCACGGCAAGACCGGAGGTCTTGCCCCACGTGTACCCCGCATCAGTCCTGCGCGCCGCCGCTAGCCTTCCGCTAGGCGCCCACCATCTCGATCATGTGGTTGATGACGTGGGTATGCTCCTTCTGCGGACTGAACATCACCAGCTCGGCATCTTCATTGACCATGACGTTGTGCCCCGCCGGCCAGCAGAAGAGCTCTTCGGCGAAGACCGTTTCCTGGATCCCTTTCGCATCGGTGGTGGTGAGCTGTCCGCTCAGGAGGTAGCCCCAGTGGGGGCACTGGCAGAGGTTGCCTTCCAGTCCCATGAACAGGGGGGTGGTGTCCACGCCGGTCGAGAGGCTGAAGTACTCGCCGCTGATCTTACCGAAGCCGGTGGCGTCGCCGAAGTCGCGGTTCTGGCGGAGGACGGCGCCGGGGATTTCCATTTTTACTTCGATGTCGTCTTTTGCGATCTTCATGGTGGTTGGATTTTTAAAAAGGCATTGGTGGCAGCGGGGGATCCGGACGTGATGGGGTATCCCGGACCAACCGGTGGCTGGCCCACCCGTGAGTACCCGGATAGCTGTGAGGGGAAGAAAACGGCCTGGTTTTCAGCCGGTTAGTAATGTTGTTGCTTAAAGTAGGGGTTAAAATCCATAGTTGGAGATATTTCGGAATCGCCGGGTGGGATCCCGCCTTATTGGCTTTGGCCATTATCCCCTATGATCGCCTCCGTACAGGACGAGATCCCTCTGTGGTGGAACTTACCCCACTCCGCCCCCCGCCGCCTAACTTACCTACCAAACCAACGCAGACGAAATGACCCTCGGTGAATACGTCAAACGGAGGAATGGCGTAGCGATGGGGCAAGCAGGATCCCTGAGGAACAACCTCCACCGCTCCCTGGGCGCCTCTAGTTTCGCGCGCTTCTGGACGTACTGGAAGCCCGTCTTCGGCTACTACCTGGGCCGCTTCGTCTTTAAGCCGCTGAGGCGATTCGTGCCGGTGGCCGTGGCCCTGCTGCTGACGTTCGTGTGCTGCGGGCTAATCCATGACGTGGTCACGGTACTCTTTCGCGGCACGACGTCCTTCTTCTTTACGGGCTGGTTCCTGCTGATGGGACTGGCCACGCTGGCGAGTAAGCTCGCTGGACAAAACCACGCCGACCAACGCTGGCTCATCCGGGCGCTCGCCAACCTGAGCGTGATCGGAACCTGCTTCCTGATCACCTTTTACGTGACCCGCTGGCTATTTGGCTAAAAAGCGGGACGCCAGCCCCTCCGTGGTGAACTTACCGCACCATCCTCCCCCCCCCCAAAATTTCACCCCCACCCAGCGCACAATGCCGCCCCCCGTTCTATATACCCCACAAGACCTCTGACCCGATGAAAGAACGCCTGAAAAAGAACCTGATCCTGGCCCGCAACCGCTGGGGGCTCTCCAACTCGATCACCAGGAGCCGGGAGAGCACCGTTAACATCCTGGGCAACCTCAAGGATACCACTATCGACGTGCAGGGCAGTGCCACCGTGACCATCGCGGCGGGCTGCATGATCCGTGACGCCACCTTCGAGATCCGCGGCAGCAACAACCGGCTCGTGCTGGAAGAGGGCGTCTTCTTTTCCGGGAAGGTGGAACTGTTCGGAGACGGCAACGAGTTCCGCATCGGGAAGAACAGCCGCATCAACGGCGCCGACTTCACGATCCACAACGGCACGGCGGTACACATCGGCCCTCGCTGCCTCTTTTCGGTGATGGTAGACATCCGGACCACCGACAGCCACACCATCCTCAACGCGGGAGGGGAGCGGATCAATCCGGACCGCGACATTGTCATCGGCGAACACGTCTGGATCGGCCGCATGGTCACCGTCCTGAAGGGAGCACAGATCGGCGACGGCTCGATCGTAGGGGCCATGTCCCTGGTTACGGGGAAGATCCCCGGCGGAGTGATCGCCGCGGGTGTGCCCGCCAAACCGATCCGGGAGAACGTGTCCTGGAAGTAGCGGCCTCCCCAACAGCCCCCCCGCACCCGCGCGCCGCCGCCCACTCAAGCCTGCCTGGTCTCCGGTGCCACGGGGTGCTGAGCGACGGTAGTACGAGCAGGCACCATAACAGGGCCGGCAACACGCAGACGGGGAGGAATGAGGAGGAAGTTTTGGGCATGCCCACGCCCAAACGGAATCCTTCACCGGCCGCGTCACCGACGCCACGACCGATACGCCCCTCGCCGGCGTGGACCTATATACCCTTTACGCGAAGCCGCTTACCAGTTCCCGCAATTTTTCCTTCAGCTCGAGGGCGTTGAAGGGCTTGGGGAGGTAATCGTCCATTCCGGCGGCCAGGCAGCGTTCGCGGTCGCCGGCCATGGCGTGGGCGGTCATGGCCACGATGGGGATGGGGCGGGCACCGGAGGCCTGTTCGTACTCGCGGATCCGGCGGGTGGCCTCAAAGCCGTCCAGTTCGGGCATCTGCACGTCCATCAGGATCAGATCGTACTGTCCCTTTGTGGCCAGGTCGATCGCCTCCAGCCCGTTGGTGGCGACCTCGTAGCGGTAGCCGAACAGCTTCAGGTAGCGGCCGGCGATCACGGCGTTGGGCTCGAAATCCTCGACGAGGAGGATATTCCCGCCCGCTCCGGAGCCGGGCAGCGGTAGGGAGGGAACCCTGGCCGGTTTGTCGGGATCGGGGGCCGGCCGGGAGGAAATGGTGAGTGGCAGGGTTACGGTGAAGGTGGAACCGACGCCCGGGGAGCTGGTCACGGTGATGGTGCCGTTCATCTCTCCCACGAGTTGCTTGGTGATGGACAGGCCCAGTCCCGTACCCCCGAACTTGCGGCTGATGCTGTTGTCGGCCTGGGTGAACTTCTCGAAGATTACGTCCAGCTTATCGGTCTCGATCCCGATGCCCGTATCGGTGACGTTAATGGAGACGTCGACGCGATCGTGGCCGGCGGAGTAGTCACAATCCAGGAGGATGCTCACCTTGCCGGCCTGGGTAAATTTCAGGGCGTTGCTGCAGAGGTTGAGGATCACCTGGCGGAGGCGCGTCGGATCTCCTACGAGGACCTCGTGGCAGAGTTCGTGGCCTGTGGCCGAAAAGGCGAGCCCCTTCTGCCGGGCGCGGATCGTCATCATGTCGCCGATCTCGCCCAGCAGCCGCGACAGGTTGAAGGGGACGCGCTTGAGCTCGAAGCGGCGGGCTTCGATGCGGGAGATGTCGAGGAGATTATTGATCAGTTCCAGGAGGGAGTCCGCCGAGTGCTGCAGGGTATGGAGCAGATCGGCCTGCGGTTCGGTGAGTGACTCGTGGTGGAGCAGGATATCGGTGATGCCGAGTACCACGTTCATCGGGGTACGGATCTCGTGGCTCATATTGGCCAGGAACTCGGATTTGGCCACATTGGCCGCTTCGGCCTCGTTGCGCGCCTGAATCAGATCGTGCTGAAAGACGCGCCGGGCCGCCTGGTTCTGCTCCCGCTCGATCACGATGCCGGCGGTGCGGGAAAGGATCTCCACCAGCTGCCTTTCTTCATCGGAGGGGTCGGTCGGAGCATCGTAGTACAGGACAAAGCTGCCGAATACATCTCCGCTGCTGGAGAGGATGGGGGTGGACCAGCAGGCGCGCAGCTGGTGATCCGCGGCCAGTTGGCGGTATTCGGCCCAGTCGGGATCGGTGGCGGTATCGTGGGCGAGGTGCATCTTTCCCGAGCTGACCACCGTGCCGCAGCTGCCCTGCCCCTCTCCGAGTTTGATGGCAGTGACCGCGTCCCGGTACGACTCTGGAAGGCTGGGTGCGGCACCGGTGAGGAGGTGCTCTCTATCCTTGCTGACCAGTAGGATCGAAGCCCGCACGCCGAGGCGGGCGTTGTTTTCCAGGGTGCGGGTGAGCAATTCCAGGATGTCGGGCAGGGGCGCGCCCCGTACGGACTGTTCCAGGGCCTGCTTTTGCCCTTCCGACACTTCGCGCAGCCGGCGGGAGGGGGTGATGTCGGTGGCGGCGCAGTAGATCAATCCCTCCTCGATAAAGGAAAGCGTATTCCAGCTGAGCCAGCGGTAGCTGCTGTCGCGGCAGCGGTATCTGTTCTCGAACTGCCGGCACCCCTTGCCCGAGCGGATACCGTCCAGGGTGAACGGGCTCAGGTCCACGTCGTCGGGGTGGACGAAGTCGATGAGGGGCCGGGAACACATTTCCGCAGGCGTCCAGCCGAGGATATCCTCACAGCTGGAGTTGATTTCCTTGAAGTAGCCATCGAAGCCGGCCTTACCCAGAATATCGGAGGTGACGTCGGAGAAGCGTTTGCGGTCGCGC